>CAMJKC010000014.1 GCA_946406305.1 uncultured Lachnospiraceae bacterium | reverse complement strand
ATGTGTTAGGCACGCCGCCAGCGTTCATCCTGAGCCAGGATCAAACTCTCTTGTTGAATCCTGTCAGTTACACTGACCTATTTCTTAAGTTGCTTCGCAACTTCTATTTCCAAATTTACTTTCTTCTTTTGAATCTTCGGGTTCTTTGTGTTCTTATTCTTCTAGATTTTCATAGTGCTACGCCTTTAAACGGAAAGGGTGGGATTCGAACCCACGTGGGCTTTCACCCAAACGGTTTTCAAGACCGCCTCGTTATGACCACTTCGATACCTTTCCAAATAAAGTCAATAAAACTGTCCCAAAGGACAGCTTTAAAATTATATTATATAATATATAAAATGTCAACTACTTTTTTTAATTATTTATCTAAGGTAAATTCTTATTTTAAATTCCGTTTTCAAATAAAAAAATGAATATTCCAAAGTTAAAAAGTATTTTTTAAGACTAAAATGAATTTAGTATAAAAATCCAATTTTTTTATTTTATATAACTTTTATGCTATATATTCATATCCCGCTTCTGTTATCGTATTTTTTATCAAATTATCGTCAATATCTTTTGTTACATTTAATAGAACAGTATTCTTATTGTGGTCTGCTTTTGCAGCTACTACACCATCAATTTTTTTAAGAGCTTCACTAACTCTCATTTCACAATGCTCACACATCATACCTTTAACTTTAACTATTTTTTCCATATTTTTTTCTCCTTTATTTTTAATTTTTTTATTATTTTTTTCACCACTTATATTCATCAAATTAAGCCTTAATGCATTCATACATACTGTAAAACTTGATAAACTCATAGCCATTGCACCTATCATTGGATTCATTTTATAACTATATACCCCTGCAGCAAGAGGAATACAAATCACATTATAAAAAAATGCCCAAAACAAATTTTCATATATATTTTTTAATACTTTTTTACTTAACCTTATAGCAAAAAGAACATCTGTCAATTTACTATTCATAAGTACTACATCTGCACTATCAATAGCCACATCTGTTCCAGCACCAATTGCTATTCCTATGTCTGCCCTCGTTAAAGCAACTGCATCATTTATACCATCCCCCACCATTGCTACTCTGCCTTGTTTTTTTAAATTTTTTATCACTTCTTCCTTTCCATCTGGCATTACTTCTGCTATTACCTCATCTACACAAGCAAGCCTTCCCATTGCATTTGCAGTTTTCTTGTTATCCCCTGTCAACATGCATACCTTTATGCCCATTTTTTTAATTTCTCTTATTGCTTCACTTGAGTCATCTTTAATTACATCAGACACTGCTATTATACCAATTAGCTTTTTATTTTTTTCAAAAAGCATTGGAGTCTTTCCATCATTTGACAAATCTTCTACTAACTTTTTCATTTCGTCAGTTAAATTTATAAAATTTGATATATAATTAAGATTTCCACCATGTGACATTGTCCCTAAAATATTCGCTTCAACTCCATTTCCAGCCACAGATTTAAAATCTGAAATATTAGAATCTATAATTTCATTGATATTATATTTTTTTGATAAATCTTTCGCATATAAAACTATAGCTTTAGCAAGAGGATGCTCTGATTTTTTTTCAAGTGCATAACAAATAGATACAAATTCTTTTTCTTCTTCATTCAAATTATCACTTGAAACTTTTTTTAATTTCTCATTTTTATCACTCACATATATATCTACAACTTTTGGCTCTCCTTTTGTTATGGTTCCAGTTTTATCAAGGGCTAAAATTTTAATTTTACCTGTGTTTTCAAGTGATTCACTGTTTTTAAATAAGATACCATTTCTCGCACCTATACCATTTCCTACCATTATCGCTACAGGAGTAGCAAGCCCAAGTGCACAAGGGCAAGAAATAACTAATACAGATATCCCTCTTGCTAAAGAGAAACTCACATCCTGCCCTAAAATAATCCATACTAATGTTACTAAAAATGCTACTATTATTACAAAAGGGACAAAAATACCTGATACTTTATCGGCGGTGCGAGCTATAGGTGCTTTTGTCGCAGCCGCATCAGATACCATATTTATAATTTGACTCAAGGTAGTATCTTTTCCAACTCTTACTGCTTTACATTTTAAAAATCCAGACTGGTTAATAGTAGCTGCACTCACTTTATCTCCTACAATTTTATCTACTGGTATAGATTCCCCAGTGAGTGAAGATTCATTCACTGCACTACTTCCTTCTACTACCACACCATCAACTGGAATGCTATCTCCAGGTCTTACAACAAATAAATCTCCGACTTTCACTTCACTTATATCAACTTTTTCTTCCTTCCCATTTACAACTATTACTGCAGTTTTTGGAGCAAGTTTCATTAAAGACTTTAATGCATCTGTCGTTCTGCCTTTTGACATCGCTTCAAGCATTTTTCCTATAGTTATAAGTGTAGGTATCATAGCAGCAGATTCAAAATATAATTCATTGTGATAAATTTCCATAAGAGATGAATTTAAACTACCATTTGTCACCATTACTGTCATCTCATATAAAACAAATAAACTCCACAAAAATGAAATTGATGAACCAAGAGCGACTAAAGTATCCATATTAGGACTTCTCATCATAAGTGATTTAAATCCACTTACAAAAAATTTATTGTTAATCATCATTACGATAATTGCAAGTAACATTTGAGTTATTGCGAGACCTATATGATTGTGATTTAAGAATTTAGGAATTGGAAGATTTAGCATATTGTGTCCCATAGTTATATACATAAGTATAATCAAGAAAACACTTGATGCTATAAGCCTCTTTTTTAACTTTGGAGTCTCTGTATCTTTTAATGCTTCTTCATCACTTGAAACTTCTTTTTTTTCTCCTTTGACAGTAGCATTATATCCTGCATTTACAACAGCCTGTATTATATCTTTGTCATCTGCATTTCCTTCAACTCCCATAGAGTTTGTGAGTAAACTCACTGCTACTGAATCTACACCTTTAACTTTGCTAACTGCCTTTTCTACTCTTGCTTGACAAGCTGCACAACTCATACCCGTTACTATATATTGTTTCATAAGGTTTAACCTCCTTCTTATTTCATCATCTTATTTATGATTTTAACAAATTCTTCTATCGCTTTATCATTACCATCTATAATGTCCTTCTTCACACAATTCTTAATGTGGCAAGATAACAATTCTTTACTAAAACTATTTATTGCATTGTTAGCAGCTGTCGCTTGCTCTAAAATCTTTGGGCAATATTCATCATTATCTACCATTTTTATAATGCCTCTTATCTGCCCCTCAATTTTTTTAAGCCTTGTGATTAATTTATTTTTTTCTTCGTCTGTCCTCTTTTTATATTTATGTATATATTCACTATTCATATTTTTTCACACCTCCACTTTCTTATACATTATACCCCTATATGGTATACTTGTCAATAAGAATTTTAAAATTTATTTTGACAAAAAAAAGAGTGCTATATAGCACTCTTTTTATATATTCGCATATTAGATTACTCAATGATTGATACAACTCTACCAGAACCTACTGTATGTCCACCTTCTCTTATGGCGAATCTTAAACCTTGTTCCATAGCTATTGGGTGAATAAGTTCAACTGTCATCTCTACATTGTCACCTGGCATACACATTTCTGTTCCTTGTGGAAGCATACATACACCAGTTACATCTGTTGTTCTAAAATAGAATTGTGGACGGTAGTTATTCATAAATGGAGTATGACGACCACCTTCTTCTTTAGTAAGGACGTATACTTGTGCAGTAAATTTCTTATGACATTTTACTGAACCTGGTTTACATATAACTTGTCCTCTTTGTATATCTGTCTTGTCAATACCACGAAGTAAAAGACCTACATTATCTCCTGCTTCTGCTTGGTCAAGAAGTTTTCTAAACATTTCTATACCAGTTATAACAGTTTTCTTTGTTTCTTCTGATATACCAACTATTTCAACTTCCTCATTGAGTTTCAATGTTCCTCTTTCAACTCTTCCTGTTGCAACAGTTCCACGACCTGTGATTGTAAATACATCTTCTACAGGCATAAGGAATGGTTTATCGATGTCACGAACTGGCTCTTTTACATAACTATCTACAGCATCCATAAGTTCCATTATCTTGTCGCCCCATTCAGATTTTGTATCTTCAAGAGCTTTAAGAGCTGAACCTTTTATAACTGGGATTTCATCTCCTGGGAATTCATATTCTTTAAGTAAGTCTCTGATTTCCATTTCTACTAATTCAAGTAATTCTGGATCATCAACCATATCACATTTATTCATAAATACAACTATAGATGGAACACCAACCTGACGAGCAAGCAATATGTGCTCACGAGTTTGCGCCATAACACCATCTGTAGCAGCAACAACAAGTATTGCTCCATCCATTTGTGCTGCACCAGTAATCATATTTTTTACATAGTCTGCGTGTCCTGGGCAGTCAACATGGGCATAGTGTCTCTTGTCTGTCTCATACTCTACGTGAGAAGTATTTATAGTTATACCTCTTTCTCTCTCTTCTGGTGCTTTATCAATATTTGCATAATCTATTGCTTCTCCAGTTCCTTTTCTATCATGTAAAACTTTTGTTATAGCAGCAGTAAGAGTTGTTTTACCATGGTCAACGTGACCTATAGTACCTATGTTACAATGTGGTTTGTTTCTTTCAAATTTAGCTTTAGCCATTTTTATTCCTCCTAATATTTACATAAAATTATATTATTTTTTTAGTTTATAACCTTTATATTATATCATACTTTCTATAAATTTACAAATTTATTTATTGTCTTTTTTGTCTGCAAGTATTTTGTCTTGGACATTCTTTGGCACTTGTTCATATTTCTCAAAAAACATTGAATAATTGCCTCTCCCTTGTGTCCTACTACGAAGATCTGTAGAATATCCAAACATTTCTGACAATGGAACAAATGCTTTTACCATTTTTCCACTTGCTATATCGTCCATTCCTTCAATTCTACCCCTTCTTGAGTTGATATCTCCTATGACATCTCCCATATATTCTTCTGGCATAGTAACTTCAACTCTCATTATTGGTTCAAGTAACACTGGACCTGCTTTTGCCATAGCATCTTTAAATGCCATACTTCCTGCAATGTGGAATGCCATTTCAGATGAGTCAACTTCATGATATGTTCCATCATAGCAATTTGCATGAACTCCTAAAACAGGGAAACCACCAAGTATTCCAGTTTTTGTTGCTTCTTCAATACCTTCTTCTACAGCTGGTATATATTCTTTTGGTATAGCTCCACCAACTACTGTAGATTCAAATTTGAATGTCTCTTCGCCATTAGGGTCCATAGGTTCAAATTTTACTTTACAGTGACCATATTGTCCTCTACCACCTGACTGTCTTATATATTTTGCTTCAACATCAGCTGGCTTTGTTATAGCCTCTTTGTAAGCAACTTGTGGAGCACCTACATTAGCTTCTACATTGAACTCACGGAGAAGTCTATCAACGATAATCTCAAGGTGTAACTCTCCCATACCAGATATAATAGTTTGACCTGTTTCTTGATTTGTTTTTGCTCTAAATGTTGGGTCCTCTTCTGCAAGTTTAGCCAATGCCTCGCCCATTTTACCTTGGTCATTTTTTGTCTTTGGCTCTATTGCTATATCTATAACTGGTTCAGGGAATACCATTGATTCAAGTATAACTGGATGTTGCTCATCACAAATTGTATCTCCTGTTGTTGTCATCTTAAATCCAACTGCTGCAGCGATGTCTCCACTATATACTTTTTCTATCTCTTGTCTCTTGTTGGCATGCATCTGCAATATACGACCAACTCTCTCTTTTTTATTTTTTGTAGAATTCAATACATAACTTCCTGAGCCTACTGTTCCACTATATACTCTAAAGTAAGCAAGCTTTCCAACGAATGGGTCTGACATTATTTTAAATGCCAATGCTGCAAATGGCTCATCATCTGATGAATGTTTAACTATAGGATTGCCATCTAAATCTGTCCCTTCAATTGGTGGTATGTCTATAGGTGATGGCATATATTCTATGATAGCATCGAGGAGCTTTTGAACTCCTTTATTTTTATATGCTGAGCCACAACATACTGGAACTGCTGTGCATTCAATAGTTCCTTTTCTCAAAGCTTTTTTCATTTCTTCATTTGTAGGCTCTTCACCATTTATAAACTTTTCAAGTAAAGCATCATCAAGTTCACATATTTTTTCTATCATTTCTGCTTTATACTTTTCAGCTAACTCTTTCATATCAGCAGGTATTTCACCCACTGTTACATCTTCACCTTTTTCGTCATTATAAATATATGCTTTCATTTCAAACAAATCTATAATTCCTTTAAAAGTATCCTCTTTACCTATTGGTAATTGAACACAAATAGGGTTCTTTCCAAGACGAGTTTTTATTTGCTCTACTGCTCCAAAGAAGTTTGCACCTAATATATCCATCTTGTTAATAAATGCCATACGAGGGACATTATAAGTATCTGCTTGTCTCCATACATTTTCTGATTGTGGTTCAACACCGCCCTTAGCACAAAAAACTCCTACAGCTCCGTCTAATACTCTAAGAGATCTTTCAACTTCTACTGTGAAGTCAACGTGACCTGGAGTGTCTATGATATTTATTCTATGCTCTAATTGTCCTGGCCATGGTTTATGCTCTTTTTGCAATGTCCAATGGCAAGTTGTGGCAGCAGATGTGATAGTTATACCTCTTTCTTTCTCTTGCTCCATCCAGTCCATTGTTGCAGCACCTTCATGAGTCTCTCCTATCTTGTGGTTTACACCAGTATAATATAGGATACGCTCAGTAGTTGTAGTCTTACCAGCATCTATATGTGCCATTATACCAATGTTTCTTGTTCTCTCTAATGGATATTCTCTTTTTCCTTCAGCCATAATTCCTCCTATATTATTTAAAATCTATAACTTGCAAATGCCTTATTTGCCTCTGCCATACGATGAACTTCTTCTCTCTTCTTTACAGCTCCTCCAATATTATTGCTGGCATCTATTATTTCTTTTGCAAGTCTTTCTTTTTGTGTTTTTTCTCCTCTTTTACGAGAAAATTGTGTGAGCCATCTAAGTCCTAAAGCTTGTTTTCTGTCTGGCTTTACTTCAAATGGCACTTGATATGTAGCTCCTCCAAGTCTTTTTGCTTTTACTTCCAATACTGGCATAATATTGTTCATAGCTTCTTCAAAAACTTCAATAGGATTTTTTCCTGTTTCTTTATTAACTTGGTCAAATGCTCCATATACTATTTTTTGAGCTATTCCTTTTTTTCCATCAAGCATAATTGAATTTATAAGTTTTGTTACAACTATGCTGTTATACATCGGATCAGCTAAAACTTCTCTCTTTATTGTTTTTCCTTTACGTGGCACGTCTCTTCCCTCCTTAATAATAATCTCATTAAATCATAAGTACTACATATGATGTAAAATATGTCAGTGCCTATATTCTATCGATACGAAAGTTATAGGCTAACAAACAATTCTATTTTTTTGCTTTTGGTTTTTTTGCACCATACTTTGAACGTGCTTTTTTTCTATCTGCTACTCCAGCCGTATCAAGTGTTCCGCGGATTATATGGTAACGAGTACCTGGTAAGTCTTTAACCCTTCCACCACGAATCATTACAACACTATGCTCTTGTAGATTGTGACCTTCACCTGGAATGTAGCTTGTAACTTCTATACCGTTTGATAAACGAACTCTGGCAATTTTTCTAAGTGCTGAGTTTGGCTTCTTTGGTGTAGCAGTCTTAACAGCAGTACATACTCCTCTTTTTTGAGGTGCATTCTCATTTGTGGCACGCTTCTTAAGTGAATTAAAACCTTTTTGCAAAGCTGGGGCAGTTGATTTTTTAACTGAACTTTTTCTACCCTTTCTCACAAGTTGGTTGTATGTTGGCATCCTCCGTATCTCCTTTCTTTTAAATTTTGTACAAAAGAACATTTGTATAAATAGCGACAAAAAAAGACTTATGTTCTGTGCACAAGTCCTTTAATAATATCAAAAAATACAATAAAAATCAAGCAATTTGAGTAAAAATATGACTAATTATTCACCAAGATATGAAGATTTTATAATAGGGTCGTTCATCAATACCTTTGGGTCACCTGTCTTAACGATTTTGCCAGTTTCTAATACATATGCCACATTTGCTATATTTAGTGCTTTTTTTGCATTTTGTTCAACTAATAATATTGATATACCTTCTTTATTTATTTCTTCTATTATTTCAAATATTTTATTTACATATATAGGAGACAACCCCATTGATGGCTCATCCATAAGTATAAGTTTAGGGTGAGACATAAGAGCTCTTCCTATGGCGAGCATTTGTTGTTCACCGCCAGATAAAGTCCCTGCAAGTTGCTCTTTCCTTTCTTCAAGCCTTGGGAATTTACTAAACACATGTTTTAATGTCTCTTCTACTTCAGTTTTTGAATTTCTTGTATATGCTCCCATTTGAAGATTTTTAATGACACTCAAATTAGCAAACACTCTTCTCCCCTCTGGAACATGTGCTATCCCTTTTTTCACTAACTTATATCCTAAAATTTTATTTATGTTTTCATCTTCAAAAAATATTTTACCACTTCTCATAGGAATAAGTCCTGTGATAGTTTGTAGTATAGTAGTTTTTCCTGCACCATTCGCACCTATCAAAGCCACTATGTCACCCTTTTCAACATTAAAACTTATACCTTTTATGGCATGTATAACACCATAATATACATTTAAATTTTCAACTTTCAAAATTGACATACAAATCTCCTAATCTCCCAAATATGCTTTTATAACTTCTTTATCATTTAATACATCATTTGTATTTCCACTTGATAAAACTTTTCCAAAATTTAGAACCGTGAGCCTTTCACATATCCCCTTTACTAATTTCATATCATGCTCAATCAAAAGTATAGTCATATCAAATTCATCTCTAACTTTTAAAATAGTTTCCATGAGTTCTTTTGTCTCATTTTCATTCATTCCTGCAGCCGGTTCATCGAGAAGCAAAAGCTTTGGCCTTGTTGCAAGTGCTCTCGCTATCTCAAGCTTTCTCTGTTTTCCATAAGGCAAATTAGTCGCTGTCACATTTGCTAAATCGTCAATAGAAAAAACTTTTAATAAATTATTCGCTTCTTCATCCATCTTTTTTTCGCATTCAAAATATTTTCTAAGTCTAAGTATCCCTTGAAGTGTATTGTATTTATAGTGTTCGTTTAATGCAACTTTTACATTGTCAATGACACTCATATTAGAAAAAAGTCTTATGTTCTGAAATGTCCTTGCGATACCTTTTTTATTGATACTTACACAGTCAAGCCCTACAATATTTTCTCCACACAAAAGTATTTCACCAGCTTCTGGTTTATAAACTCCTGTAAGTAAATTAAACACTGTGGTCTTTCCTGCACCATTTGGACCTATGAGTCCATATATCTCTTTCTTCTTTATATCTATATTAAAATCACTTACAGCTTTTAGTCCGCCAAAAGAAATACTTAAACTATTTACATTTAATACAATTTCATTACTCATGCTTTACTCCTTTTGCTTTATTAAATTTTAGCTTCAAATTTTTTCTATAATTTATTACAAAAGGTGAATTTGTAAATATCATAACCACGATAAGGACAATTGCATATATGAGCATTCTATATCCTTCAAGCCCTCTTAAAATCTCTGGAAGTATAGTTAAAACAACTACTGAAATTATAGAGCCTCTAATATTTCCCATTCCTCCTAAAACTACGAAAACTAATATAGTTATAGACATATTATATCCAAAGTTTTTCGTTGAAGCAGTAAGTGTATGAAAATTATGTGCATAGAGAACCCCAGCAATGCCAGCAAAAGCAGCAGAAATTGTAAATGCAATTAGTTTATATTTCGTAACATTTAACCCAATGCTTTCCCCTGCTATCCTGTTATCTCTAAGTGCCATTATGGCTCTACCTGTTTTTTGGTCTATCAAATTATATATTACAAATACACATATAAAAAGTAATATAGTTGCTATGAGAAAAGTTGAATACCTCGGTGCCCCTGTTATTCCTTGTGGACCTTTAATTATAAAAAATCCTCCTTCTTTGAGTTTTAATGCTGAAGCACTTTTTAAAGTAACATGAAATCCATTTTCATCATACCCTAAATAGATTGCATTAAATATATTTTTTATAATTTCACCAAATGCAAGTGTAACTATGGCTAAATAATCTCCTTTTAATCTTAGAACTGGTATCCCTATTAAAAAACCAAATAGTGCACTTACCAAAGCTCCTATTATTATAGCTATTATGAAAATATATATGTTTTCAACTCCTAAAAATTTCATATATCTTGTAAATATTGCAGAAGAAAAAGCACCTATACACATAAATCCAGCATGTCCTAAACTTAACTCGCCAGATATCCCAACTACCAAGTTTAAAGCTACTGCTATAATAGAATATGTGCAAAAAGAAACTAAAAGCCCTGATATTAGAGAAGGTACCATTCCCATGTTATTTAATACATCAGTAACTACATAAGCTACTATGATTATAAAAAATGTTATTATTTTATCTATAAATTTTTTGTTCTTTAATCTATTCATAATTATACCTTTTCTATATTCATTTTACCTAAAAGACCTTGAGGCTTTACAGATAACATTATTATAAGTAGTGAAAATACTATCGCATCTGAAAGTTGAGAAGAAATATATGCCCTTGATAATATCTCTAATACTCCAAGCAATATCCCTCCAAAAAATGCTCCTGATATAGAGCCTATTCCACCTATGACTGCAGCCACAAAAGCTTTTATTCCTGGCATAGCTCCAGTAGTTGGAGTTAAAGTAGGATAAGCAGAACAGAGAAGCACCCCTGCAATCCCTGCTAAAAACGAACCTATGGCAAATGTAAGAGCAATAGTCTTATTTACATTTATTCCCATAAGTATGCTTGCACCTCTATCTTCTGATACAGCAAGCATAGCAACACCTAATTTGGTTTTATTTATAAATAAAGTAAGAAGTATCATTATGATAATACAGACGACTATAGTTACAATACTTTCCCCTGAAACTATTAGTTTACCATCAAAAAATTTTACAGCAGAAAATGGAACTACACTTCTAAAACTTTTAGTATTTGGTCCAAAAATCAAAAGTGCTATATTTTGTAAAAAATATGACACTCCTATTGCAGTTATTAAAACTGAAAGCGAATTTGCTCCCCTAAGTGGTCTATATGCTATATTCTCAACTAATACACCTATGACAGTGCAACAAATAGCTGCTAAAAATGTTGCAAGAATAGGCGATATCCCCATATCTGTCATAAATACAAAAGTAATATAGCCTCCTATCATTATTACATCACCGTGCGCAAAATTAAGCATTTTTGCTATTCCATATACCATAGTATATCCAAGAGCAATAATTGCATACACTGAACCTAAACTAATTCCATTTACTAAATTTACAATAAAACTCATATACCATACCTCTATATTTAAAAAAATGCCAAACACTTTGCTTGGCATTTTATTTTATACACATAAACAATTTAATCTAATACTTTATATGCACCATTTGAAATTACAACAGCTTTTGCTTCTTTCTCTGGTTCACCATTTTGATTCCATTGCATATTCTTTCCTGTCAATCCATCAACCGTTATTTCTGTCATCGTGTTTTTCAATACATCACAAATCTCACCATAAGACATATTTGGATTTATATTACCTTTTTCTGCTGCAGCCTTTATAATGTATACAGCATCGTAAGCATCTGCTGCAAACTGATTTGGGATATCTCCATATTTACTTTGATATTTTGCTACAAAGTCTTTAGTCAAACTATCTGTCGCATCTGCTGCAAATGGAGTAAGAAGCATTACACCTTCAGCAAGTGATTTATCAAAGTTATCAAGTGTCAAGATACCATCCATACCATCACAAGAGAAGAATGTAGGGTGATAATCCATAGCATTTGCTTGATTTAATACAAGAGCTGCCTCTGAATAATAAAATGGCAAAAATACTAAATCTGCACCTGCATTTTTTATTTTATTTAATTGAGTTGTAAAATCAGTTTTTGAATCTGCTGTAAATGACTCTTCTGCTACTATCTCATAATTCAAACCTTTGCTATTTGCTACAAATGTGTCATAAATATATGAAGAGTATACATCTGAAGCATCATATATAACACCAACTTTTGTTGCAATATTATGTGAACTTATATATTCAGCACTTGCTTTACCTTGGTCTGGATCCGAGAAGCACACTCTAAATACATTTGGATTAGTTGTGCATTCTTGTGAAGAACCAGAAGGAGTTATTTGAAACATATTGTCTCTAAAAGTTTCTTCTGCAACCCCTATACATGGAGAAGAAGTTACTGTTCCTATTAGCATTTTCATTCCCCAATCTTTAAGTGTGTTATATGCATTTACTGCTTTTTCAACATCATGCTCATCATCTTCAAATCTAAAATCAATTTTATATCCATTTATTCCACTACCTTCATTTAATTCATCAACTGCTATTTGTATAGCATTTTTTACTGCTGTTCCATATATAGCAGCACCACCAGTAGTTGGTCCTATACCTCCTATCTTAAACACTTCACTTTCTTCATTTATATTTTCATTTACAGATGCTTTACTACCACAAGCAACTATAGAAAATGTCAATATAAAGCACATTACTAACGATAAAATCTTTTTCATAAATATATCCTCCTTTTTAAAATTGTAGTTTTTTTAGTATATATTTTTTTTAAAAAAAAATCAAGTTTTTTTATATAAAACTTGATTTTAATCTTGGATTATTTTTCTATAATACGGATAATATCCTTCAACCGTTGCGACGCTGACATTATTGATTGAACCATTTTCGTGTATAACTTTCATCTTTCCATCTTCTGCCCATTCTAAAAACATCATAACATGACTGTCGTATCCTGGCCTTATAATTAAATCTCCAGGCTTTAATTCATACCGCCTTATTTTTGTCCCTTCTGTCGCAAGTTTACCTGTCCCCTCTGCCTTTACAAGTTTTTTATCAAATGCAGTCCAATATACCCAAGTCACCCAGCCACTACAATCTAAACCACTTAAAACTCTACCTTTGTAATCTGCTTTTACTCTCTCTCCAAAATTATTACCTGCATACCCCCTTGTTCTTGGCTTACCTGCATAGTAATAAGGTATCCTATTTACAGATTTAAGGGCAACTTCAATTACCTTATACCTATCTTTTGACAAATTCGCATCTAATCTATTTAAGTAATAATTTACTTCTTCCTGAGATAAAGGATTTACTTTTTGAGTATAAGATAAACTTAGCCCATACTCCTCCTCCCAATCCTTATTTGACAAATCAATTACATTTGACTTTTTAACTAAATTCCAACCCTTCCAATATTTATTCCAATTTCTTGATTTTCTTCCATATGTATCTATGCTTATGAGTCCGTTGTTATCATTAAAACACAATGCAGTAACATCTATTATAAGATTTATATGCCCTGGACAATAATTATATTTATAAGTTTCCCTGTCTTCTTTTAAAATGTCATCTATAAAATCTTCATAATTCCCATCTTTAACAGTATAGTTTCTCGGATCTACTCTTGTTATGATTCCAGTTTTTTTTCTATCTAATATTTTTACAGGTTGTTCTGAAAGCTTATCATTATATTTTGTCACTTGTTTTACTTCTGAATAACTTGCTATAAGCTCTTCATCTTCTGTCCTCATACAACCAGAGCAAAAATATACATCACTTATTTCTGGTTTATATGTTATAGAATTGTCATATAAATTATAACAATAGTCTAAAAACAAATCTACATCGTATGGGTCATGATAATAAGTATATACACTTGCCATCCTCCTAATATCTTTGATACTGTCAAATTCACCTATGATTTCACCATCACCATCCCTATATACTATTTCTACTTCTGTGAAATCTCCTATGTAGTATGAATTCGTTTTATCTCTTATATGTGTCTTATCTTCTGGATTATAAAGCCCTCTTATTTTACTACCACCAAAATCATATCTCCTTATAAATGTAAGTGGTTGTATATCTCCAAGTGAATATAAGGTGCTCTCAAATGTAGTCTGCTTATTCATAAGTTTCGTATATACTTGCCCAGCAGCAGATTCCATAGGATTCTTTTTGTCTAATTTTTCACCCTCTTCACTATCTACTTCTAACACGGTAGGAGTAGGTCCTGTATTATTTCTATTTCTTCTATCTTGCGAATCTAAAACCTGTGTATATACATTTATTAAGTTTAGATTTGTAGCACTCATAAGTTTATTTTCTGTTTTTGCATCTTCTATCTTCTTTAAATTCTCATCAAGCACTTTCATCTTGTCTGTCACATATTCATCTTCTATGTTAGATATAGCATGAAAACTATCCCTTTCTATATTTTCCTTGACGATAATAACTGTTGCAACTATGCAAACTATAATAAAAAATACACCAAGCAAAACTTTCATAGTGTGTATAGGATTAAAATACTTATCATCTACATAAGGATTAGTTTTTGATACTTCCTTATCAGCTATTTTTTTGTATTTTTTAAATGTAGAAGTCACATAAGCAGGTTTCTTCTCTACCTTTTCTTTTTTTTCTCTATAGTTCTTTAAATTTTTTACTTTGCTTATGTAATTTCCTACTGATTCTTTTTTCTTTTCATTCTTTTCCATTTACTTTATCTCTTTTACATTTGTTAATAATTTTAACTTCTCAATGTTTTTAAAATATTTTCAAAATACTCTGGAAGTGCA
This sequence comes from uncultured Lachnospiraceae bacterium, assembly GCA_946406305.1. Lineage (GTDB taxonomy): Bacteria > Bacillota > Clostridia > Lachnospirales > Lachnospiraceae > UBA3633. Next base: position 3,879 of record CAMJKC010000014.1, on the reverse strand, counting down.
CTTTCAAACTTCATTCTCTCTCTTGTCCTCGGATGAGTTATTTCTAAATAATATGCATGTAATATTTGACCATCTAAATTTTTAAATTTCTTATCAACATTACCATACAATAAATCTCCAAGAAGTGGATGCCCTATTGACTTCATATGAACTCTTATTTGATGTGTCCTCCCTGTATATAATTCACATTCTATATATGTGTAGTCCTTAAACCTCTCGAGCACTTTATATTTTGTTATTGCTTTTTTTCCTTCTTTAGAAACTGCCATCCTAAGCCTATTTTTTTTATCTCTTGCAATGTTTGTCTCTATAGTGTCAAAGTCTTTAGTTATATTTCCTTTTACTATTAATCTATATTTCCTAACATTAGTGTGATTCATAAATTGAAGAGAAATGTCATTATGAGAATAATCATTTTTACATATACACAAAATGCCTGAAGTGTCTTTATCTATTCTGTGAACTATGCCTGGTCTTATTATACCGTTTATACTTGAAAGCCTTTTGCCACAATGATACATTATTGCATTTACGAGTGTCCCATCTCTATGCCCATTTGCTGGATGAACTACAATGCCTCTTTCCTTATTCACTATCAATATGTCATCATCTTCATACACTATATCAAGAGGCAAGTTTTCTGGCTCTACATCTAATTCTTTTTTTTTTACGCTTTCATCTATATATATAATGTCATTTACTTTTACCTTATAACTCGGTTTTAAAATAGTATTGCCATTTACTTTTATATATCCATCTTCTATATTCTTGCTTATAAAATTTCTCGACAAGTCTGTGTTTTCTTTTATAAAAACATCTATCCTCATGCCATCAAAATTTTCACTCTTTACAGTTATTTCCATATTTTAAAATTCAAATCATCATTTTTATAACAGAAACTCACAAAAAATAATAATAAAAAAGAACCAACTGTAATACATATATCAGCAAAATTAAATACAGGAAAATTAATCGGTTTAAAATAAATAAAATCAACTACATACTGGTTTATCAACCTATCAATAAAATTACCTATCGCACCAGATAATATAAGTATGATACAAAAATACAATTTAAAATACTTTTTACAAAAAGGGATAAAATAGATGTAATATAAAACTCCTATAATTACAACAATTGTTATCACATAAAAAAAAGTTTGTTGCCCTTTTAATATCCCAAACGCTGCACCATTATTTTCTGAATATAAAATTTCAAATACATCATTAAAAAAAGTTAAAACTTTTCCGTTTTTTAAATACTTAGATGCTAAACTTTTTGTCACTTGGTCTATAGATATCAAAAAAACACAAGACAAAAACACTGTAAAATATTTTTTTATTATATTCTTCATAATTAAAACTGATATTGTGGTGGGATATAATAATCTTTAAAGTCAAAATTTACTTGATTTTGATTATTGTTTTGATTTTGCATATTTGAATTTTGATTATTCACATTTTGCTGTCCCATCGGTTGTTGATTATTCATATTTTGAAAATTTTGTTTAGAAAAATCAAATGAATTAGGATTTTGATACTGCATAGGCTGATTATACATCTGATTATTTGAGTATCCCATTTGTGGACCATAATCAAAAGAAAATGGATTTTGATTATTGAAGAAACCATTGTTATAGTTCCCTCCCATCATACCTTGACCTGGCAAATAATCATATGCTCCTGTCATTTCTGCATTCATAGAAAAAATATATTGTTTTTCACCCATTTTTTTACATTGTCCACCAAGTGCATAAAGCCCACCCGATATTACATCAATTATCCTTTGTGAGATTTGTGGATTGCAAGCCTCCACATTTACCATTGCTGTTATCCCATCTTTTACATCTTTTATTATTTCAAAAGATTGTTCATAACTTTTTGGAACATACACTTGGATATGCCCATTATTCATTTTTTTATTTGCATTTTCATTTTTTATAGAATTCAAATTATATGAATTCAAATCAAATCCATTGGTTTGATTCATAAATTCATTTGACGAGTTTTTATCCTTTTTGCCAAAAGGAAACTTTATTGATGAATTTTTCGGTTCAACACTAAATGAGTCGTCATCAAACATGTCATCATCTTCAGGAATCACTATCTGTTTGATATTATTAATCATATCGTTAAATAAACTCATACACATCTCCTCTTTTATATTTTAAACCTAATGAGATAAATTGTCAATATTTATGATATTAAATCTCCATCATTAATTCTATTAGCATTTGTTGCTATTCTATCATAAACCACAAGCCCTCTACTAGTATTTTTATCTATAATGGCATATTCATTTGTCATCTCAAGTATATCTATATTTTTAAGAACTGCATAACCTTTATTTACATTGTAAGCACATTTTAGTTTCACAACTTCATCAAGTGTAAAATAATCATTGTTATCATCAACTATCACCATCCCATATTTTATATCCTTTATATCTACACTCGTTGACAAATAATAATATTCATTGTCATAAGAAGCGATGTCTAAAGATATAGAAGTTGTTTTGTCATCACCATCAAGTCTTTTTAATATATATTCATCATCCATATCATTTCTCTTTAAAAACTTCCTTGGTATTTTATAACAATTCTTTTCCACTATTGCAGAAACTGGAATTTTAAGCCCTACTTTATTATTACTTACTATCTCAAAATTAACTATTCTTCTATCTAAAAATCTTTCTAAATATTTATTTATACTGAGCCTATAATATTTCCTACCATCATCAGCCACAAAATCTGTAAGCTTACCATTTGCTCTTATGTCGTCATACTGAAAAAAAACTTCCACATTTTTTCCTATCAAGTCATCATATTTATTTTTACTACTAAAAACTATATCGTAAGTAGGATTTGAAATTATTTTATATATGTCCTCTCCTTCCCTCACCGTATTATTTTGTTTTGAAACCTTCACTTCATATGGCTTCGCAATTTTTTTTTCATTAAAACTATATATATTGTCATTTTCATATCCATCAATTACATAAGAAATAATTCCTGCCTTCTTTGAAAACCCTGCAAAGTCAACTTGTAAATTACCCTTATTTACAATATTTGACAAGTTGCTTATGAGACCGAGTTCATTTATATATGCTTTTATTCTTTCACTATAGTTATAAATTTCATAAAATTTACTCAAGTCTTCATCCGAATAAATTCTTATCAAGTTTGAAATATCTACATAGTCTTCTGCTTTCAAACTCTTATCTTCAATATTAAGTTTGCCATTGCTATTTACTATATATACGAGATTTCCTTTATTGACCCTCGTATTAGAGAGGGATAGAAAATTTACATATCCACTTGCTTCTGCCTTATAAACAGTCTCTTCTCTAAAAATAAATCCTCTTTCAGCATTGTGTTTTGTTATTTGACCCTTTTTTACTTCATATATGTCAACTTTATTTTTTGTAAATAGAGTCTTTGACATAGAGAAGAGAATATATATAAAAATAAATAAAACAATAAAATAAATTAAGTATATAGATTTTTTATAACCGCCATCTTTTTCTTTTTTATTTTTTTTATTTGTTTTTTTATTATCATCTCTATAATTATCCAAAACACCATTTTCATTTTCTTGCAAAAAAGAAAATGAAAAATCACCGAGATTATATTTTGATTTTTTTTTATTCTTAAATATATTTATCATTCTTTTATTTGACTAAGTAAAGCATTTGTATTTCTATATGTATTATCTTTTGAAGTTGCATTTAAGACAATGCTTATATACTCTGTCCCAGTTTTATTTGACTTTGATACTATGGCAAGACAATTACCTGCACTTGAAGTAAAACCAGTTTTTCCACCGAGAACTTTTACATTTGTACTTATGCCTCTCTCTCCCATGACAAAATAGTTTGTAT
>CAMJKC010000013.1 GCA_946406305.1 uncultured Lachnospiraceae bacterium | reverse complement strand
TTAATGTAACTGTAGCATTATCAACAGTAGTCAAGTTATAATAGTAGCCTCTATTCTTTTCAACTATCTTTCTTTCATAACTATCTTTTGGCAACTCTTTACCATCACTTGTAGTTATCTTATCTACCACATAGTATTCAAGTATGTGATTTCCAAATGTCGCATTATCTGCTGGAAGTCTCCTTGTTGTATCATTAAATGAAATGTTAGTTATATCATTCATATTTATAGTTGCATTTGCATTTCCCGCATCAAATGTTATATTGTATTTTATTGGGTCAAAGAGTGCTGTCGCTGTAAATGTATCGCCTTTTTCATTTTTCAAGTTTCTTACTATTTCACTTGTCTTATAAATTGTTCCATCTTCTGACATTACTTCTCCATTATACTTATATCCACCGCTCATAGTAAACTCATCTTCCATTAGTACTTGTCTGTCATTTACATATATTTGTTTTCTAAATACATCTGGAGTTGAAGCATATTCATTGCCATCAATATCTGTATATACATCTCCATTTAATACAATATTATATGGCTCATTGTAAATCTTTATAAGTTCTACTTTATCTCCTTCTTTTCTAATTAGTTCATATGTGCTATCTCCTGGATATACTTTCTTAAGTAGTTCTTCATTTGTCAAATCATACTTATTGCCTTCTTTGTCTTCTATACTCTCTATAATGTAATATACAAATCTATCTCCATTGTTATTTCTTAACTCACTTGGAGTAGGAATTTTTTTACCATTACCACTTGCTGGCATATCACTTATCACTTCATTACTCAAATGCCCTGGGTTAAATGATATAACTCCATTAATTTCTTCCCATACAGCATATAAGTCAATAATGTCATTATCTTTTACAGCAAGACCAAATACAGAATCATCTTCTCCGTATAATACCTCACTACTTGTTGGTACTCTATTCCACCCTCTGAATTTATATCCCACTGCTTCATATTTATTTTCTAATAATTGTTTACTATCTCCACCCTTTATAGTTTGAGTATCCATTATTCCACTTGTCTCTGTGGCATCTTTTGGATAATTAGGGTTGTATCTTATTGTATACTGAACATTACTCCATACTGCTTTAAGTGTTACTTTTGCATTGGTATATGTAGCCAAATTATAATATTCATCTCCTAAATGAATTGCTCTTCTATTATACTCTTTTGGTTTTAAAACTGTTCCATCTTCAAGCTCTACTTTGTCAACTACATAGTATTCAAGCACATTAGGGTTATAACTATAACCTACATTTGATAAAGTATATCTTGTGTCATAATACTCTTCTACTGGTGCTTTATTTCCTGTTGCATTTTCATTTCCTTTATCAAATATTACAGTGTATTTTGTCTTATTCATCATAGCAGTCATTGTCACAAGTCTGCCTTCTTCTGTAATATTTCTAATGATGTCTCCAGTTTTATACTCTTTTCCATCACTTCCTACATATCTATTATTGAAGTAATATCCACTACTCATAACAAAACTATATGTAGCAATTTTTGCTCTATCATTTACATATACACTTATTGAATATCCATCTTCTGGTGTTGGTTTTATTTGATTGCCATCAAGGTCAATTATGCTATTTGCTTTAAATAAAACATTATAAGGCTCTTTATATATCTTCATAAGTGTAGTAACATCGCCATCTGCTCTAAGTAAATCGCTCGCATTATCACCTGGATATATTTTTCTAAGCAATTCTTCTTCTGTGAGTTCGTACTCTTTTCCATCTTTATCAACAGATTTTTCTATAATGTAATATGCAAACTCTTTTCCATCATTATTTGCATAAGCATTTGGCTCTGGTATTAAGCTATTTGTATCTGTGCTACTTATTGTGTCTTCACTATTATGTCCTGGGTTAAATTCTATCGTTCCTGTAAGTTTATACCATACTGCATAAAGGTTTATAATCTCATTGTCTTTAGTAGCAAGTCCATATACAGTTTCTCCACCATTGTAAATTATATCAGAAGAATCTCTACTTGTAGACCAACCCATAAAGTTGAAGCCTTTGATACTGTATATATCTTTTGGTATTATAGCTTCATCTCCACCAACTACAGATATAGTAGAAACATTTGTTGCTCCCTCTACTTTATACCCCTCTGGTTCATTTGCATTTAATACTATATCATATTCAACTTCATTCCAAACTGCTTTCAATGTCACTGTTGAGCCACTTGCTTTTGTCAAGTTATACATATTTCCATAGAGAGGAACTTTCTTCCTTTCTACCTCTTTCTTATTTAATTCTATACCATCTGCTCCCTCAATCTTATCTACTACATAATATGCAAGTGTATGTTGAGGATAATTAAATCCATTTATACGAAGCACTTCTGACTCGCCATATGAAAGTTCATATCGTGGCATACTTCCTGTTATAGAACTGTGCTCATTTCCACTATCAAATACTACATAATATTTAATAGGGTTTACTTCTACATACATATTAAATGTATCGCCAATAGTCTGTGACAAACTTTCTGTAACTTCTGAAACTTGATACAATTTATTATTTTGTCCTCTATACTGATTTACAAAGTAATATCCATCAGCTATGCTGTAGTCAATTTTTTCAACCTTTACTCTATCATTTATGTAAGCTGTTCTAATTACAACAGCTGGGCTTGCAATTTCTTCTCCACTTGCACCTTCTCTTGCCATATATCTTATGTTATAACTCTCGTTATAAATTTTTCTAAGTGTTACAAAATCTCCATTTCTCTTTAATAATTGATTTGCAACATCGCCTGGATATACCTTCTTCATCAAATCATCTTCATTAAGAGTATATTCATTTCCATCTTTATCAGTTATGTTATCTATTATATAGTATACAAATTGATTGCCACTGTTATTTCTATTTCTTCTTGGAGTTGGAACTACATTTGTGTCGTCAGTACTTACATAAGATATACTGTCATCACTGTTATGTCCTCCTATATATCTAACGTTACCACTTATCTTCTCCCACACAGCATAGAGAACTGCAACTTCACTATGTTCATCTATTAAGCCATATGCAATATCTCCATCTTTAAATGCCACACTTGTTGTGCTCTTATCAAATGTCCAACCTTTAAATTCATAACCTGAAACTTTATACTCATTTAAGTTAAGAATTTTCTCTTCTCCACCTATAAATGACATAGTAGCCATTTTGATATCTTCTTCTAACTTAGCACCTTCTGGCACATTAGGGTCAAATATCAAATCATATTCTACATTGTTCCATACAGCCTTAAGTGTTACCATAGCCATATCTTCTTTTGTTAAATTGCTATATGGAATTCCCTCTGTATATACTTTTGTTCTATTATAACTTCCATAAGGCAATTCTTCTCCATTGTTCTTTTCTATCTTATTTACCACAAAATACTCTACATCATTTTCTGGCAATACATAAGCGATTTCACTTGTAGTATATTCAGTGTCATATTTTCTTGCTACATCTACTCCCATTCCTGCACCTATCTCGTAAGCATTTTCATATCCTTTTTCATATCTTACACTATATGTTATAGGTTCATAAATTGCTGTAGCATAATACTCTCCGCTCTTCTCTGTTAAATATCCACCAACAACTTTATTTCTCTCAAGTATAGAATTATCATCGCCGAGGAAACTATTGGTAAATTTATATCCATCCATAGTAAAGTCTGGTGCTGTAAGTATTATTCTGTCATTTATTCTTAACTCTACTGCATATTCATCTGGCTTGCCAACTCTTGTTCCATCTATACCTGAAATTCTATCCCCAAGTAAAATTATGTAGTATATTTCATCATATACTGCTATGAGTTCTACTCTATCACCCATATCTCTTAACAATGTCCTTGAAACATCGCCTGGATACACTTTTCTTATTTTTTCTTCTTCAGTTAATTCATATGCAACACCAGTGCTACTTGTTATGCTATTTATAACATAATATACAAAATCATCTCCTGTTGCATTTTGTGAATTAGGAGTGCTTGGGACTACACCATTATTGTCATCTGTTGTAATACTTCCCATGCTTCCTATGCCTTCGTGTCCCAAATTAAATGATATAGAACCACTTAACTCTTCCCATATAGCATAAAGAGTTATAACTTCATTATCTTCTCTTCCAAGTCCATATACCCCTTCTTCATCTGTGAAGAGTGGAACTTTTTTATCTTTATCTATATGCCAACCTAAGAATTTATATCCTAATACTCTATACTCATTCTTTGTCAAAGACTGTTCCTCTGCACCCATAAATGACATAGTCGCCATAACTACAGTTTCATCTTTTAAACTATACCCTTCTGGAACATTAGGATTAAATACAACTTTATATGGTACATTTTCCCAAACTGTTCTTAATGTTACTGTTGAATTATTATATCTAGAAAGTTGAGTAAATGTTCCTCTTATGTCTATCTTTTGTTTCTTTATTTCCTCTTTAGATACTGTGTCGCCATTTTCTTTAACTATCTTATCAACTACATAATAAGCTTTTTCCCTTGTTCCATATCTTATTGTATTACCTGAAACATTTAATACTTCATTATATGGTATGTTATTTACTGGGGCAGCACTTCCTATAGCATTTCTGTTACCTTTGTCAAATACTACATTATAAGTAGTTCCATTATAATTTGCTGTAAGCACAAACTCTTCATCTGCATTATTGCAAAGGCTCTCTACTATGTCATATGGCTTATACAATACACCGTTGCTTCCTGTATATGTATTATTAAATACCCAACCTTCCATAGTGAAGCTAAGGCTTGATATATAGAATCTTTCGCCTACATAGTGTTCCTCTTCAACTCTTTCTGGTTGTCCGTATACTATTCTTCCATCATTTTCATTTCTTCCACCAGCATAAACTAAGTTATATGGCTCTTCGTATATTTTTGTAAGTGTTACTATATCTTTGTTATTTTTTATAAGTTCATTTGCAGAATCTCCAGGGTATACTTTTCTTAGTTTTTCTTCATCAGTTAATTCATATGCAATACTATCGCTACTTACTATGCTGTCTATCCTATAATAAGCAAACTCATACCCCAAATCGTTGAACATATTAGAAGGCTCTATAACCTTTCCTCCGTTGTCTATTGTCTTCGTGTCGGCTATAACTTCACTGCTTCCATGTCCTGCATTAAATTTAATTATTCCTCCTGCCAAACTCCAAACTGCATATAAAGTAATATGTTGATTGTTTGAATTTGCAAGAGCATATACTACTTCTTCATTCTCATATTTTATATTGTCACTTCCATCTATGCTCCAACCAGCAAACTCATAGCCTTTTATACTATAATTATTCTTTGTGAGTGCTTTCTTTTCTCCACCTGTAAATGTCATTTGACTCATACTGCTTCCAGGATTTAAACTATATCCCTCTGGCACATTAGGTTCAAAGTCTATATAGAATTTTGCATTATTCCATACTGCTCTAAGAGTTACTGTAGAGTTGTTAATATTAGTCAAGTTATGGTATCTGCCATTTTTAACTATTGTCTTTCTTTCATTGCCCTCGTAAACTATCTCTTCTCCATTTTCTTTTGTAATCTTTTCTACTACAAAATACTCTACATCATTACCTGAATATCTAAATGTTGGATTTGGCAAATTATATTCTGTGTCATATTTTAAGTTAGTTATGTCATTCATAACTCCTGCCGCCTCTGCAAGACCTTTTTCAAAATGAATGTTGTAAACAATTCCATCATACTGTGCTTCAAGCCCTATTACTGTATTAACTGTTTCTGTAAATGCTTCTACTATATCTCCTGGTTTATAAACAACACCATTATATCTATATGTATTGTTAAACTCATATCCTATATCCATAGTAAATGACTTAGTAGCTATTACATATCTATCAAATACATAAGCTGTATCATCAACATACTCAGGGTTTGCAGTATAAGTCACTCCATCTATACTTGTCTTTTTGCCACCTATGTATCTAATAGTATATGGTTCATCATATATCTTCATAAGTGTCACAATATCTCCACCTTGTCTTATGAACATATTTGACTTGTCTCCTGGATGAACTTTCATTTTTCTCTCTTTATCTGTCAATGTATATTCTACACCATTTGAATTTACAATCTTATTTATAATATAATACTTAAATTGACGACCATCATTGTTTGTCATCTGATTTGGCATAGGTATAAGTCCACCATTGTCAGTCGTTGTATTTATTGAATTCATCCTGTCATTGCTATTGTGTCCTGGCAAGAAGTTTATAGTTCCGTTTTCTTTACCCCAAACTGCATAAAGAGTTATGACTTCGTTTGTATATGTAGACAAACCATAAACAACATCTTTGTCCTTATAGAGACTACTTGTCGTCGCCGGGTCTATACTCCAACCATCAAATTGAAATCCTCTTACTTTATACTCATTTGCATTTAATGCATCCTTACTTCCTCCAACTATTCTCTGTCTTTCCATAACCTTATCTTCTACTAACTCGTATCCTTCTGGAACATTTGGATTAAATTCTATATAATATGGAACATTTGACCACACAGCTTTAAAGTTAAGTGTAGCACCTTCTTCTTTTGTCAAATTATGTATAGGTGTTCTATTTTCGTATGTCACTCTTTCACTTCCCTTATTTACTTTCACTGTTCCATCACTATATGTTGTGCTTTCGTGAACCCAATAGCTTAAAATATTGTTTGATAATGAATAACTATTATTAGGTAAATTTATCTCACTATCATACTCTACACTAAGTAAATCATTCATATTTCCTGTAGCAGCTGTATTTCCTTTGTCAAAATGTATATTATAAATTATAGGCATAAAGTTAGCATTCATATTAAATGTGCTGCCAACAACATCTTTAAGCCCTTTTATCTCATCTCCGATTCCATATATGACTCCATCTTCTCCTGTAAATGTTTCATCAAATATATATCCTGGCATTGTGAAATTCATTTCGCTTATTGTAGCTCTATCATTGATATTTAAAGTTATTTGAATTCTTTCAGGTTGAGCCACTAATGTCTCCCCATCTAAGTTTCTCTTCTGTCCGCCGTTAAACACTACTGTATATGGCTCTTTATATATTTTAAGCAAGTAAACTGTGTCGTTTTCATTTCTTATCAAATCACTCGCATAAGTACCTGGCCTAATTTTTTCATTTAACTCTTCGTTAGTTAAAGTATATGGTCTACCATTTTTATCTTCTATTTTTTCAATTATAAAATACTCAAATGAATTTCCTGAGTCATTTGTTGCATTACCTCTTGGTATGTGTCCATTGTTGTCAGAAGTGCTCATAGGATTCATGACCTCTGTTGTATTATGTCCTGTATCAAACACAATAGTTCCTTCAACTGGTTTCCATACAGCATAGAGATTTATTATTTCATTTTCATCATTGTTAAGTGCATATACCAATTCTTCATCACCATAAAGAACTGTTCCATTTGCAGTACTACTCCAACCTATAAATTTATATCCATCTACTGCATATGTATTTGCACTAAGTTTCTTCTCTTCTCCACCTACAAATGGTTGGTTTGCCATATTGACACTCGTTGATGACAACCTCCTATTTGCTGGCACATTTGGCTTAAATGAAATTTCATAATTTACATCACTCCAAACTGCTTTCAAATAAACAATCGCATTGCTATAAGTTGTTAAGTTGTAGTAAGTGCCTGCTCCATTTGTTACAGGTACTTTCTTTCTATTTAAATCTTTCTTTGGAACAAATCTATTATCTTGTTTCTTTACATCGTCAACAACAAAATATTCAATGCTATGTCTGTCATACTGATACAATTCTTCTGGCAAATCATATACTGTATCAAAATGCATATCTCCTAAGTTTGGCATTACACCTGTTGCATTTCTATTTCCTTTTCTAAATCCTACTTCATATTTTCCTGGTGCAAACTGTGCTATCAAATACACTTCTTCATTTTCTTCATAAGCAAGACCTTCTATTATGTCTCCCACTCTATAGCTACTGCCGTCTATTTCATTTATAAATTCTCCTGTAAATTCATACTGTGCCATACTAAATTCTACATTACTTATAGTTGCCCTATCATATACACGAACAGGTAGTCTATATCTCTCTGGTGAACTTTTGTGTTCTACACCATCCATATCTACAACTGTATTACCTTCAAGTACTACATAGTAATACTCATCGTAAATCTTCATAAATGTTATTGTCTGATTTTCATCAGTTATAAATTGCCCAAGTTTTTCTCCAGGATATACTTTTCTTTTGTAGTCATTCTCTGTCAACTCTTGAGGCTCATAAGTGCTACTGCTTCTCTCTACAATTATATAATATACAAATCGTTTCCCATCAGCATTTGTAAGTTCTTTTGGTGTAGGTATAACACCACCATCACTGTCACTTGTGCTTATCTCTGGTATATCTTCAAAGCCTCTATGTCCTGGGTCAAATATACCCTTACCATTGTAATGCGTCCATATTCCATATAATTCTACTGTCTGATTTATAGTAGTTGTATCATTGATACCAAATATTTCTTCTTCATCTTTATATAAAACTTCATCTGAATCTTTATCAGTGTTCCAACCAGCAAATTTAAAGCCATCTATAGAGAATTCATTTTTACTTAAATTCTTTTTCTCTCCTCCTTTAACATCCATTGTTGGCATAGATTTTGTCGCAGATGATAATTCATAGCCCTCTGGCACATTTGGATTAAATGATATCTTGTAAGTATTATCCCATACAGCCTTAAGAGTTATTTTTGCTCCATCAATAGAAGTTAAATTATAATAACTAAATACTTTATTTGTGCCTTCAGTCGTTAAGTTGAAAATTACTCTCTCTTCATCTTTTGTATATTTCTTTTTACCATCAGGTGTCTCTATAGAATCTAATACAAAATACTCTATATTTCTGCTTGTATATCTAAATGTAGTAGCTGTTATTGAAGTAGTTGCTATTTCATCATACTCTACTTCTCTATTTGGTATAACACCTCTTGCACTTGCATTACCTCTGTCATAAATTACAGTGTAAGTTATATTGTCGTATTGTGCTATAAACTCAACATCATCGCCTGTAGATAAGCCAGATACAATTTGACCTGTCTTATATATTGTTTCTCCTAATTTATAAGTTCCATTAAATTTATATCCTGCATTCATTACAAAACTGTTGCTTGCTATTCTAATACGAGAATTGATTGGCACATATTCTACTACATCATCTGTCTCTGAAATAAATACATTTCCATCTCTATCTATCTTCTCTCCACCTTTGTAAATAATTGCATAGTTTTCATCATATATCATCTTGAGAGTTATTACATCTCCCTCTGCCCTTACAAGAGTATATGACTCGTCAATAGTGTCTTTATTTATTTGCCTCATGAGTTCTTCTTCTTTTAACTTATATTCTACACCATCCTTATTAACTATTTTATCTATAATGTAGTATAAGAACTCATTACCTGAATCATTTTGTCTCCAAGCTGGGTTTGGAACCATTCCACCGTTATCTTCTGTAGACATTCTGTTCATACTGCCTGACTTATTATACCCTACATCAAATTCAAGTATTCCTACTTTCTTTGACCACACTGCATAGAGATTTATCACTTCCCTATCTTCCTGTGCTAAACCATATAACACTTCTCCTGGAGTATATGTCACATTGCTGCTTCCATCTAAACTCCAACCCAAGAAACTGAACCCTTCTATATCAAATTCGTTTTCTTTTATAACTACTTCCTCTCCACCTTTTACACTTTGTCCTGCCATAGATTTTGTAGCTGATGTAAGTTCATATCCCGTTGGAACATTTGCATTATATTCAATAGTATATCTTACATTATTCCATACAGCTCTAAGTATTACTGTTTGTCCTTCCACATCTGCAAGGTTATATGCTGGTCTATTTGGATATACTTTTTTCTTCTCTACATTTTTCTCTTCTATTCCGCCTTCGCCATAAATAGAATCTACAACCCAATACTCTACAGCATTATTTGCAAGAGTATATGGAGATGAAGTCATATTTAAAGGCTCATCAAATTTTACTTCTATTGGCTCAATGTCATCGCCTACTGCTGCTATATTACCTCTTATAAATCCTACATTATATGTAATAGGGTCATAAGAAGCCACAAGTGATACAGTTGTTGGCCCTGTCACTCCACCTATATTTGTAACTACTTGCCCTGTTGCATAATTTCTATTGTTTGCCTTATACCTCTTGTTAAATACATATCCTTTCTCCATCTTGAACTCTAAATCGCTTATCGTTGCTCTCTCATTCAATTTTATATCAACACTTAAAGCAGTAGATGGTGAACCTTTATGCACTTTTCCATTTTTATCTGTTATATTGCCACCCATATAATTTACTGTATAATATGAAGAATATATTCTTGTAAGAGTTAATGTATCTCCATCATCACGGAGCAACATACTTGAAATGACACCTGGTCTAACTTTCATAAATAACTCTTTATCTGTCAATTCGTATGCCACACTCTTACTACTTACTATAGAATCAATAATGTAATACTCAAAAGCATCTCCAGATGCATTTGTATTTTGCGATGGTGTTGGTATCAAGCCATCATTATCTCTCGTTGTCATTTCATTTTGCACTTCAGTACTATTGAAGCCTGATTTGAATTTAATTATGCCGTATTTTGACTCCCACACTGCATACAATACGAATTCTTGCCCATCATACTCTGCCATTGCATATACTTCTTTCTCATCTTCATATGCAATTCTTCTTGAATTACTTGCTGTAGCCCAACCCAAGAAGTTATACCCATCTGCATTGTATTGATTCTTGTTGAGTTTTGCTACTGCTCCTCCTTTTATTTCTTGCCTTGGCATATTTGCAGCCCCTATGAGCCTTGAACCCTCAGGCACATTAGGCATAAATCTAATAAAGTATGAAACATCTTTCCATACTGCTCTAAGCTCTATAGTTGAACCACTTGCTCTTGTCAAGTTGTAAACTCTTGATAAATTACTAAATGTTGCTTTTCCAACTTTTTCATTTTGAACTACATTTCCATCTTTATCAATTTCCTTGTTGAATATCCAATAATCCAACTCTTTGTTATAGTCAAAAGTTTCTCCTGGTAGTTGATATCTCTTATCAAATTCACAATTTGATAAGGTTGCCATAACTCCTCTTGCAGCTCTATTTCCTTTATTAAATGATATATTATAAACTATAGGTTTATAATTTGCTGTCAAATAAAATGTAACATTACTCTCTGTTGCTAAAGTGTCAACCAAGTCTCCAGGACGATATATTTTTCCATCCGAACCTGTGTAAGAATTATCAAATATATATCCATATTCTCTTGCAAACACTTGATTGCTTATATATTGTGTGTCATTTACATATTTAGAAACTCTATACTCTCCCGGATGACTATTTATAGTATTTCCATCTAAATCTTTTATAGTTCCACCTGTGTAAACTACATCGTATTCATAACCTATAATTTCTATTAATTCTACTTTATCTCCCCAAGTTCTCGCAAGAAGGATTGCGGTATCTCCTGGTCTAACTTCTTTTCTCCTTTCGTCATCTGTCAATTCATAGTCTATTCCTTCTCTTGAAGTTATTCTCTTTATTTTATAATACTTGAAAGTATCTCTTGCATAAGATACGCTATTTTCACTTTCAGGCGGCATAATATGTTCAAATTCATCTGTCATTCTTTCCTTTCTTATGCTATCACTTCTATACCCTGGTGTATAAATAATAGTCGCAACCATCTTTTGCCATATAGCATAGGATGTAGTCACACCATTATCAACTTCTCCAATACCAAATACTGGATCGCCATCTCCGTATGCCACACTAGTTGTTGCTCTGTCAATATTCCATCCCAAGAATGTATATCCTGGTATAGAGAACTCGTTTAATGTAAGATTTACTGACTCATCGCCAACTATTGTTTGTCTTGACATACTGCCTTCTACATTATCTTCTTCTCCTCGTGGTGCATTAGAGTCAAATACAATATAATGTTCCATAGGCGCTGGAAGTAAAGGTTTTAATGTTACTGTTGAATTGTCATAAACAGTTGCCTTTGAGAAATAATGATCTCCATTTGAAGAATATGAAAATTTCTTTCTTTCTTCTCCAGTTGTTGGGTATATAACTTCTCCATTTACTTTCTCAATTTTTTCAACGACAAAACTTGTGATACTAAGAGTGCTGTGTCTAATATTTTTCGTAAGCAACTTTTCTTCATTGTATAAAACATTAGTTAATTCCATACTCTCACTCGCATCTACCAATTGAGCATTGTCACTACCTAAAATATATTTCACATTATAACTTATAGGTCTATATACTGCTGTCAAAACTTCTGTTGCTCCTGCAACTGTATTTTCATTTACAAGTATACTTCCTTCATCGTATGTAGAACCATTGTATGAATATTTTTTTGTAAATAGATATCCTGGCTTTGTCTCAAAAGTAAGTTCTGGAATCTCATACCTTTCATTTACATATTTCTTTATGACATAAGGCTCTTTGTCATACTTATCACTAACAATTACATACTCTTCCCCAGCATCAATTATACTTCCCTTGTCATATTTTATAGTATATTCTTCATCATATATCTTTTTAAGTGTTACTGTGTCGCCATTATTTCTAAGTAAGACACTTGCTTCGTCCCCTATTTCTACATGCTTAAATAATTCTTCTTTTGTGAGTTCATATGGCTCACTTGCACTACTTACTATGCTCTCTATTGTATAGAACTTGAAGCTATGATTGCTATTGTTTGTAGATACTGTTGGTGTTGGTATGAGTCCATCGTTGTCAGTTTCTATATTCATATCTCTCATAGTGTCCTCAGGTCTTGCATTATGTCCTGGAAGGAATTTCACATAACCACTCATTCTTTCCCATACTGCATATAGAGTAATCAAATCATTATCTTTTGAAGCAAGTCCATAAACTACATCTTCATCTTTATATAATGGTGTTTTACTATTTGGATTTACATCCCATCCTATAAATCTAAGACCTTTTACTTCCCAAGCATTTTTTGTAAGTTTTACATCACTGCCACCAACTACACTAAGTGTCGCCATAACTACTTCATCATCCATCAATACTTTTCCTTCTGGCAAGTTCTTATCAAAGGCTATGTCATAGTTTACATTGCTCCAAACTGCTTTAAGCTCTACCTCCATACCTTCTTTATTGACTAAGTTATAATATTTGTCGTTTATTTTTCTCGTAGTATCTGGTGTATTTCTATATTTTGTTCTTTCAAAGTTTCTCTTGTCAATAGCATTTCCATTTTCATCATATATATTCTCTACTACAAAATATTCAAATGTATGTCTATCATATACATATTCATTTGCTACTACACTATACTCTTTGTCGTATTTTCTTCCAGTTATAGCTCCCATAGTTCCTGTCGCATTTTCATTTCCTTTGTCAAACTTCACTATATAATTTATAGGTTCAAATATAACAGAAAGTGTTGCAACAGCAGTGCTACTCGTAGCTAAACTCTCTATGACTTCGCCTATTTCATATACATTATTATCTTTGTCTTTGAAACTATTATATGTATATCCTGGCATATCAAATTCATATCTTCCTAAAGTGAGTATGTCATTTACACAGCTTACAGTAGATATGCTTGCAGGTGTTGCAATCGTCACATTTCCTCTCTCACCTGTCATATTGTTAGCATATATTATTATCTCGTATGTATCGTCATAAATTGGTATCAAAACTAAAGTTCCACCTTGCTTATGAGCTATGTTAAGCAATGTGTCACCTGGTTTAAATGTTCTTAATTTATCTTTTTCTGCTATCTTTACTTTTTCGCCCTTAGCATTTAATATCTCTTTTATCATGTAGTATTTAAAGTTATGTCCTGGATTGCTAAGTCCATCACTATCGTCAAGAGTTTCAGTTCCATCAGGATATAAAGCAACTTCAAACTGCCCTTCATCAGGAGTTAAATAACCTACACCTGTTCCTCTGTCATATACTACATTGTAGTCTGCCTCTACCCATACACCATAGAGCGTCACAATCTCTCCATCATTACTTGTAAGACTTGCAAAACGATTGTTGAATTCATAGTCATAAGTAGGAACTTTAGCATTGCTATCTGTAGACCAACCGATTAAATTGTATCCTATAACTTCATATTTATTTTCAGGAAGGTTTACTATTTCTTCACTCGCAAGGCTAAGGGTTGCCATTGTTACATCTTCAAGTAAAGTCTCGCCCTTTGGAACATTTGGATCAAATACTACATAGTAACTGTCATTTGACCATACTGCTTTCATATTTATAGTGGCATTGCTATAAGTTGTCAAGTTGTAATATGTATCTTTATTTATATAAGTTATTACTTTGTTTATGCCTTCTACAAAAGTCCCATCTTCTTTTTCTATACTTTCAACAAGCCAATAAGCAAATTCATGCCTTGGATATACAGCTTTTCTTGCTGGCAATGTATATTCTTTGTTGTATTGTATATTTGTCAACTCTGCCCTTACTTCTTCTGACTCCATATGTGACCAATCAATAGAAGAAACACCTGGTCTTAAATTGATATTATAAGTTATAGGGTCCCACATTGCATATAAGTTCACTGTGCCATTTTTCTCTTGTCCTATGCTTTCAATTAAATCACAATCTTCATATATAATTCTTCCTTCTGATGTAGTAGCCCAACCTGCAAATGTAAATCCATCAATGCTAATTGAATTTGTTGCTAAATTTACTCTCTCATTTATATTTGCATTTTGTGTATAATTTTCTGGAGTTGATACATATACTATATCATCTTTTACACCTTTTGGTGGATTGCCATTGAATCTTATAGTATATGGGTCGTTATATATCTTAATGAGTGTGACATGTGCATTTTTAACATCTGTAAATATGCTTGCATGAACTCCACCATAAATTTTCTTAAACTTATCTTCATCACTAAGCTCTATTTCTTTTCCTTCACTATCTTCCATAGACTTAATCAAATAGTAAAGATATGGTGAACCTTCTCCGTTTGTAAGTTCACTTGGGGTTGGTATTATTCCACCATTTACATCACTGCCATCTCCATAAGTATCTGGTATTACTTCTGTTGATTTATATCCTGGGTCATAAGATACTCTTATATTGTTGTATTCCCATATAGCATATAAATTGATTACTTCATTTTCATTTCTTCCAAGTGCATATACTGTATCGCCTTCGTTATATAAAACACTTGTTGTTGCCTTATCTGTGTTCCACCCTTTAAATGTGAGACCTATTGCTCCATAAGGGTTGTCATAAATTGTTGCATCGTTTCCACCTGATACTGTTTGCCTTACAACTTCACTACTTGTTGTGAGTGTGAAATAAGAAGGGATGTTTGGATTGTAATCTATATAATATGTTACATTACTCCAAACTGCTCTTAACACAACTGTTGCACCCTCAACAGAAGTTAGGTTGTAATATCCTTCGTCATCATAAGATTGACTGTAATAATATTTTTCCCTATCATGCTCTAATTCTTTATCACCTTTATAAATTCTATCTACAACCCAATATTCAAATGTATGGTCTCTGTAACTATATGTAAGCCCTGGGAGTACTAATTCTTCATTATAGTGCATTGTTTGTCTTTCAATAGGTATGGTCTCTATGACATCATCACTTCCTTTTTCATATTCTACATAATATGTCACACCTTCCCACTGTGCAAAGAACTCAAATACTGTTCCATCTTCCATATCAGTTTCACTTAGAGTTGCCTTGTCTGTATATTTTACTTCACTTCCTGTGCTCGTTAAACTCCAACCTAAGAAATTGTAACCGTTAAAGCTAAATTTATTTTCACTTACTGCAGTTTCTTCAGTTGGGTCAACTTTTTGATTTTCCATAGACCCCATAACTTCATACTCAACTCCTTTTGGATCCTTTGGAGCATTTGCATTGAAGTGTATTTCATATTTTAGTTTTTCCCAACCTACATATATAGTCTTGTTTCTGTTATCTGTCCATACTGTAGTTGTGTATCTATCTTCCTCTTTTATACTGTCGCTTACATTGAAGAATCCTCTCTTCACATAGTTTTGTCTGCTGTTAATTGAGTTATATACTTCACTTAAGTCTATTACTTTTCTATTAGTCATAGGAATTTCAACAGCAGAATAACTTCTTATAGTTCCGCCATTTCCTTCTATTCTCAACTTATATGTTGAAGTGAGCCATCCTGCATATAGAGTTCTTGGTGCAGTTTCATACCATACATTCTGCTCATATGGAACTTCTTCCTCTGTCGTATAACCTGTAAATACATAATTACCTCTCATAGGTGCTTCTTTTATATAAGGTTCTCCATAAGTAACTTCAATAATCTTTGTCTGTGTTCCATCTGTAAAATAACCACCATTTGCATCAAGTGTTAAGTTATAAGTTTTCGCCTTCCACCCTACATATATTGTCTTACTCTCTTCAAAAGGCCAAGTCGTTGAGTCAAACTTTGTCTCTTCTGTAAATTTCTTCTTGTCTGTGTAGAAGCCTATCATATCATAGCCTTCTCTATCACTTACAGTATATTTTGTCATATCTATCTCTGTTCCATAATTTAATCTTAATTCAACCTTTGACTTGCCATTTACAGAACCACCATTTCCATCTACTGTCATAACATATGGTGTATAATCCCAACCTGCATATATAGTTTTTTCTTCTGTATAGCTAAATGTTGCAACTGTAAATAAATTCTCACATGCTGCATCTTCATAATAGTCAATAAATGTATATTTTTCTCTCTTTGGAGTAGGTTTTTCTATTTGGTCACCATAATATATAGTCTCCGAAATTGTTGCATGACCATTATCATATACACCACCATTTGCAACAAAGTTTATTGTGTAAGGTATCTTTTCCCAAGTTGCATAAAGAGTTATACTTGTAGTTGCTGGATGTTCCAAAATTACATAGTTTATTCCATCATCTTTTGTATATTCTGCTCTTTTCGCATTTTTGTCAGTATTCCAACCTATAAACTTACTTCCTGTCTTTTCATATACATTTTCTCTAAGAGTAGTTATTGACTCAATAGTTCCTGTTGAAGTTGGCATATCTGGAATATTATTATTACCGCCATTTCTGTCGTATCTTATAGTATATTCTTTTGGTGTCCAAATAATATATATATTTTTATCTTCTTCATAATTCCATACTGTATCTGTAAATCTATTAGCAGCTGCTTGATTATTTCTTGTTTTGAAGAAATCTACCATTCTATATGCTGGCCTATCATCAACCTCTACTGAACTTAAGTCTATAGTGCTTCCTGTGCTCATAACAAGGTCAATGCTACTTGCACCTTTTATACTTCCACCATTAGCATCAATAGTCAATTTATATTTTGCTTCTGACCAACTTGCATAAGCTGTTTTACTTGACGTAGCAAGCCATACTGTGTCTCTAAATTCTTCGTCATAGTCTGTTGAAGTATAGTAACCAACAAATGCATACCCTCTTCTCTTTGGCGATGTCATTACAATATTATCTCTATAATGGACATTAAGTCTCATTATACTTTCTCCTCCTTCAAAGTAACCACCCATAGCATTTAAGGTAAGAATAAATTCTTCTTTTCCCCATACTGCATAAAGAGTTATCTCTTCTTCATTGTAATGGTCTACCAATACATCTTTTATAAATTGTTCATCACTATATTCAACTAAAAGACTGTCTCTGCTCGTTGCCCAGCCGAGGAATGTATCTCCATCTTTTTTATATGTATTCTTCTTTAGAGTTTTATTAGTATCTATTATCTCTGACTCACTCGCCATTAAGCTTCCTTTTCCACCATTTGCGTCATAATAAATCTTATATTTTTTAGCTTCCCAACCTACATATATAGTTCTGTCATTTGCCTCTCTCCATATAACAGTACTTGTCGTAGCATATATTGTGCTTTCGTCAAATACCTTTTTATCTTTATAGAGTCCGAGTTTCCTATAGCCATATCTCTCATCTACTGTTTCTAATATTTCATCAATGAAAACAGTTTTTCCTATTCCCATAGGAATCTGTGCCGACGTCTTTCCGTTTATAGTTCCACCGTTACCATCAACCGTCAATACATATTCTGCCTCTACCCAATGTGCATATATTGTCCTGTCCTCTTCTTCATCCCAAATAGCTTTGTCATATTCCACATCAGAACTTGTTGCTTCAAAATATCCAACAAACGCAAATCCAAATTTTCTTGGAATTACATATGATATATTTTTTCCATAATAAACATCTATATTTATTTTTGAGGCATTGCTATATGAAGCAAAATATCCACCGTCAGAATCAAGAGTCAAGTGATATACTTTATCTTCCCAAACTGCATATAGTCTTATTACCTTATCTTGATAATATTTATTTATTACTTCTCTTATTCTTGCATTAGGTGCAAATTCTGATACAGTTGCTGTGCTTACCGTAGCCCAACCAATGAAATCTTTGCCTCTCTTTTTATAATTTATGGCACTTAATTCATCTTGGGTTAAGATATTGACATTCTTTGTATCTTCCATTTCTCCACTGTCTTCACCATTTCCGTCATATACGATATCATAATCATTTAACTCCCACTGCGCTGTATAAACTATGACATTGCTATGGCTTGCAAGTC
>CAMJKC010000012.1 GCA_946406305.1 uncultured Lachnospiraceae bacterium | reverse complement strand
ACTCCAAACTTCTCATTACAGAAATCCCATTTTGTAGATCTTATATTTTTTCTATCTATAACTTCATCAAAATTATAAAACATAGTTTTTATTTATCATTTTCACTAAAAAACTTTTTAGCTCTTTTATAAAAATCTGGGTTCTCTTTTCCATATTCTTGTTCTGCTTCTTTAAGTGCTGCTTCGTATAAAGTAGTATCAAGATGGTCAGATAATTTTATATTTTTTGCATTTTCATCAAGGTAACCTGTCTTATCAAGTATTCCCCAAGCTCTCTCAACGCTATTTTTTAATGGGTCAACAGATACTAAATAATGTGAGTTATTCATATATGCTGCAACAAATTCAGGAGTTGCATTTATCTTTTTTGCATGAAGTTCTATAGCTTCATCTTTATGAGATTCATAGTAACTTTGCGCACGAATAAGTGCTTTTAACACATCTTTTACTGTGTCTTTATTTTCATTTAACCAACTTGTTTGTGATTCAAGTCTACAACAACTATAATTTGGCATAACTTCACTGTGCCAAGAAACTATTTCTATATCATCCATTTGTGAAATTGGATAATTTTTTTCTGTTCCCATTAGGGCATATTTTACCTCACCTCTCTTTACTGCGGCTAAGGCATCATCATAATTGCTATATACTTTCCAATTTACAACTTCTAAAGGATTATCATATCCTAAATTCATAACTGCTCCTGTAAATGCAAAATAAGTAGGATTAACCGCAACATCTTCTCCTATAAAACTCTCTATACCCTTCCACTCAGTTCCTTTTTTTGCAACTACTGGCATTGCACCATTTACCATGTGTCCGCCAAAAATTGTCAAGTCAACACCTGAAGCTATTTGTTGTAAAGGACTTGTAGTTCCAGAATTACTAACAACATCAACCATACCTGTTGCAAGAAGTGCCATAGCATTTGCATTTGCTGTTGCAGATACTGGTTCAATTTTTATTCCGAGCTCTTCAAAATAACCTTTTTCATCAGCTATTGTAACAAGTACATTACCGCTTGAACCATAATTCCAACGAACTACTCTCATCTCTTTAGGCTTGTCTGCTTCTGTTTTTGTTAAAGTATTGTTTTGATTTGTAGAACATCCTTGAAATAACATAATACCAATTAGTATTAAAGATAATAATTTTTTCATTTTTTTCTCCTCTTTTATATTTATATTTTTTTATTTATATCATTGTTTATAATACTTATTAAATCATTTCTCAATTTTAGAATATTTGTGTTTTCAAAAACTTTTTTTCTATCTAACTTCTCATTGCCTTTTATATTAGATATATTTTCATCAAAAATAATACTACTCGGAACTTGTCCTAAAACAATTATCCTATCAGCAAGAAATAATGCTTCATCCACATCATGAGTTACGAAGATTAAAGTCTTTTTTTCAGTATTTTTACTCAATAAATCTAATACTAAATCTTGAAGTTTTACCCTTGTTACTGCATCGAGTGCACCAAATGGTTCATCCATAAGTAAAACAGGAGGATCTACAGCTAAACTTTGAGCTATAGCACACCTTTGCTTCATTCCTCCAGATAATTCTTTTGGCAAAAGTTTATATACACTTTCATCAAGCCCAACTTTTTTAATCATTTCTATAGCTAAATTTTTTAAATTCTGCTTTTTTTCTTTTTTATATTTTTGCCTTAAAGCGAGTAAAATATTATCTCCTGCAGTCATCCAAGGAAAAAGTCCATAATCTTGAAATACAACTGCTCTATCTAAACTTGCTTTTTTTATTTCTTTTTCTTCATAATAAATTGACCCACAAGTCGGCATTTCAAGCCCAGATAGAAGTTTCAAAAAAGTACTCTTTCCACAGCCAGATTTCCCAAGTATGCACAAAAACTCACCTTGATTTATATCAATGCTTATATTATCAAAAATTATTTTTTCACTATTCTTATATTTGAATTTTAAATTTTCAACTGTAAATTTTACCATAGCACTTATAAATTGATATTCTTTTACAATTCTATAAAAATTTAACTTAATTGTAAAATAATACTTATTTATATTTAATTTTAATTATAATTTTTTTTAATAACAAAAAAAGAAACTTATAAAAGTTTCTTTTTTGCTATGAGATGTAGATATTATATTTTACATTTCAAAATGTTTTGTTGACAATGATAAAAAATAAATAAATGAATTGAAATACATTATGTAAGTTTCAAAAAAGTAGCATCAGGAAAGCTATTATAGCCATACTTATTATACTAATACACGACAATAAAATAGTAATAGATAAAATTGCATAATAACCCACGAGCATATCAAATTTCCCAGTAAAAGGCACATCCCAGTTATAATTCAATTTTCTCATTTCATAATCCATTAACAGTTTATTGTTTGGATATGGTCTTTTAATGTCAAGTGTTTTTATAAAATCAATACACTTTGTTTCTAGTTTGTGGCCTTTTTTAATATTTTTATTATTCTCATTTACATAATCAATTCCAAAGAAAAACACTTTATAAAAAATATAAAAACATCTACCAGATGAACTAATACATTTTACTAAAGGAACTAAACATATAATTCCTAAAAACAAAATAATTTGAACCGTTCCATTTTGAATTTCTGCAATTATTGACATTATAATTACAATTATTGTGATAATTGAAAAAATAATAAGAAATACACTACCTAAAATTTTCATTAGTTTTACATTTTTATGCCACTGCTCCCATGTCCAATTAGAAAAACTACGATAATTATATATCATAGCTGTTTTATCAGCAACACTATCTAAAACTAAATCATATTCATGAAGTATTTTTGACCAAAATCTCAAAAAAATCCAAAATGGTATAAGAAATAATATTATAAAAATTGTGATCATATGATTTTTTCTCATTCAAAATGTTAATGATATACTCATTACCATTACTATTAAGTTCTTTAATATACTTCTTTTTTTTAATCACCTATTTTAATTCTTTTCTATGTTTTTTTTATTTGTTTATTTTATTCTTCAAATAACATATCTAACCATCTACAACTTTCAGTATATATTCTCTGTTTTCTTTCTTCTTCATACTCTGATTCTAATATTATATTTAAATTATCTTTAATTTTATCTTTTGGTATTTCTATTCTTCCTTTCAATATTTTATTTTTTATATCAAATAACTTTGTGTTTGAAACCATTAAATAATCATCGTTCGTTCCTATCTTATTTAATGGTCGGTTATACCATAAACTGTTTCCATTATCATATATCGGTGCAAATCTTATATACTTTAATGTTTCTGCATCTCTTATAAAACTAAAATTACTCCAATGTCTATCTCTATTAGCAAGTATAAAATCCATTTCTACCATCTCGTAAAATTTATTGTCATTACCATATATTTCTTTTAATGCCCTGCATACACATTCAATATCAGTTTCATTTTCTCTTTTATATAAATTAGTAAAATCATTTGCACTTATTATATCTATATTTTCATTTCCTATACATTTACAAGCACTACTTTCTTTACCTTTATAATCTGTTAATATATATTCAACACAGTCTATTCCTACTTCTTTTAATATTTTACTACATATAACTTCATTTAATATTTCTCTATTTTCTATACTACTTCTTTTATATAACCATCTTTCACCGTTTCTTATAACCCAAGCTTTTGGTAAATAACCATCAAGTGTATTACTTGGTGTTAATGGTATTAAATTTCTATACTCTGGCGATATAGTGCTATCTAAATATATATTTATTAAATCTTGGTTAAAATCATTTTTATAATAATTTACATTTCCCCAATTATAATTACTTTGTTCTTTCTTTATCCAATAACAATCTGTTAAACTTAATGCTTTATTTTCTAAAACAAATTCTAACCTTTCTAAATCATTTATTCTTAAACATTCAAGCAGCCTATCATATTTCATTCTTGATGCAGGTATTATTCTCCTGCTAATCCATGATTGTAAATTGATTTTTGCTTTTTCATTTTTTTTAATATGAAATATCAATGGCAAGTGTTCATTGTTTTTAATTTCTGTTTGTGTTATTTCTCCATTTTTTACTTCAAAAACTAAACAACTTATATCTTTATGTTTTAATATATATCTATCCTTTTTATTATTTTTTTCTTCAAACACTTTGTATTCTCCTTCTATCGCTGACAAATATTTTTTGTCTTTTTCTACTATTTTGCCATTCGCTATACCATATTCTCTATGCTTTACAAAAAATCTATTATTTATATATGTTTCTCATATATTTATATTCTTTATATTTTGATATTCTTTTTGAGAAACATATTTTAATTTTAGTATTTATTTATTACTTTATTTGAAGTTCTAATAATCTTTTTGCATTGTATCTCTGTCTATTCTTTTATAATAGTTCTCTGCATTATCCAACTTGTGAATTGCTTGGTCTATTAAATTGAATTCTCGTTTATTCTTCATATAGTTCAACACTCTTATCAATTATATTCTCTTTTTGATTTTCTGTCATATTATCTTTTATCTCATCTTCCCAAAGCAAGTCAAAATCTGTATCTATACATTTTACTAATTTCTTATATGCTTCTTTCTTACTACAACCTACTTTGTCTTTATTAAGTAATATATCTATATCACTTTTTTCATTACAATCCCACCTTATTGCACTTCCAAATACTTTTATTGTAGGTATCTCTTTTAATATTTTACTTACTGTTCTTTGTTTTCTTGGATGTATTTTGTTTATGTTATGTATATTATTTAATTCTTTTTCAACTACATTAAACATTTCATTCCCCTAAATATATGACAAATGTTTTAATAATTATATCATATTGGAAGTATTATTTATATAATTTATCAATTTTTTATTTATATGGATTAGTATCTACATTATCAACTAAATAATAACTACGAACAGATAATTCATAAGGACTACCTTCACCATCTTCTACAACACCATTATAATACCAATTATACATTACATCCCCCATTCGGTTTGTATTATCAAAATTTCTAAATGCTACTACATCTCCATTTACTTTTGTTCCACCACAATACGGTAAATATCTATCAAATGACTTATATACCTCTGGATATACTTTTAAACCATAAGCAGTATAAGTATAAGCATTTCTATCTCTTTCTATCCAATTTACAAAACCACCATGAGTATATACTTTATATTTAATATTATCTTTATAAAGTACATTTGTAAATTTAATATCTGGGTTATTTTTCTTAAATACTAATGCTTCTACTTCACTATAATCTTTTGGGTTTACACCTCTACTCTTACACCACTCAATACCATAATACCCATCAAAACCTTCTCGTTGTCCATCTTTTGTATAAACATTGCCACTCACATTATCTCTAAAATATTCTCTTCCACCCAAAGCATTTATATACTTTGCTGGGCTTCCTGCTGTCTCATTTTTTAATATGAATTGTTTTAAGTATTCTTGTCTTTGTGTATTTTTTTCTTGTTCTTTATTTCTAATATATAACTGATGTGCTTTTGCTACTGGGCTTTCACTAGGTAAATAGTTTACTTTATAAGCAAAAGGTTCAAGTACATATTCTGCACCTCCTACTTTCAAAAATTCACCTGCTTTATGATTGTTATACCAATCAAGTGCATATTGCTCGGCTTCATCCCATGTCATTGCTTTTAATACACCACCATTTACATCCCTTGATTTTAAATCTTCTCTACCAAATGTATTAAAACCTACTAAATATACTCCTTCTTCTGCTAACTTGTCTGCATCTTCCTGACTTATATTCTTAAATATTTCATAAGTATCCTTGCCATCATATTTTTTTATTATCGCTTTTACTTCTTCACTATAATCTGCCCACTTATCTACTACTTCTGTTTCAGATTCTGATTTTTCACTTGTTTCGATTTCAGCATTCACTGCTGTTTCCATTTTTTTTTCAGTGGTCATTTCAACAGCTGTAGTTTCTTCATTTTTCATATTTACAATAGTAGTTTCAGTTACTGCAACTCCTGTGTTACAAGCAGTTAAACTCAAAACCAAAAATAATACTAATAATTTTTTATACATATTAAATACTCCTTACAAATATATTTTTTTCAAAACAATAAAAATTACTACATGCCAAATGGTAACCTTTCTAATGTCAAGCCATTGAATTTGCTTTTATAACTATTTTCCATATCACAAATTTTAACACTGCTATACTAAAAAACATACAAAATTAAATAAGGCATAGTAGCCACCTTTTAATAGTCTCATTATAGCATATTTTAATAGGTTTATTAAGAAAGAAATTTATAATTTTTTTATTTTTCAATAAAAAAAACAAACAACCTTTAATGGTTGTCTATTTTACAAATCAATATTCGCTTTTCTTGCTTGCGACATTTGTATCGCTCTTGGAATTTTATATTGTTTACCATCTTTTATAAAGTTAGCACCTGTTTGCTTAAAATAAAATGGCACTTCCCATTTTTTACATTGCTCACGGGTATTTAATACCCAGTCATAATTGCAGGGTCTTGCATTATCTCCTGACTCATCACCACAAATTACATTTTCTATTTGACCACTCTCTAAATATTTATTTATATCTATTGCTTCAAGCATTGGCTCGTGTATTATTTCTTTGTGCTTTATTGGTACTGACAAAAATATAGGTAGCCTATAGTCAGCCATTTCTTGATTTTCACAAGTAGAGCATATAGTCACATTATCATATCCATCTTTCCAATCATTTGGCTTACATTTATCAAATCTATCAATTCGTTTAGTTACTATATAAAAATTAAGGTCTGACCTAATTTTCATCATTTCAAAAGCTCTTGGTCGCCATTCATCTGCTTCCTCAATAAAGAAATCCGAAGTCATACAAACATACACATAATCAGTTGTCTGCAACTTATAACTTCCATCTTTCTTTTTCATTATTGGTAATCTAAAATTAGCGGTTTTAGTAACTACTGTGCTATCCTTACCATATTTCGCATCACGGCGGAACATATAACAATTAAGGCACCCAGCACTAATTTTATGACATCCATGCCAAGCATTCCATAAGTTAATCATAATTTTTTTATAAACTTTCAGCCAATTTTTTTATTTTATCTAAATAATTTGCATCGTGATTTGTAATAAAGCCTTTATCTTCCAACCCAAGATATTCAAGAAAATCCCCATCATACGAGAACTTAGCACCTACATATTGATTGTTATCACCTGATGCAAGGAACATAGCTATTTTACTTATCTTTGTATTATTATTTGGATATATGGTTGAATAAAACCTATCTATAACACATTTAATTTTTCCCGTTAGCCCATGATAATAAATAGGCGATGCTATTATTAACATTTCAGCATCTTTCATTTCATTATAAACTTCTTGCATATCATCTTTTTGTACACAACTACCGTTTCCTTTGCTATGACAATATTCACAAGCTAAACAATCATTAATACTCTTTTTGAATACATCAATAACTATTACTTCATTTTTGGTATTTTCAATAAATGTATTTATCATTTTCTTTGTTATACCATTTGGTCTTGGGCTACCATTTAAAATCAAAATTTTCATAAGCACCTCTCAATTTATTTTCTGTTATTATTATACCACAAAACTCTATTTTTAATTTATAAAATATGTTATAATTTTCAATTATACGTTAATTATACTATTTTTTGTGAATTATGATATAATTTATTATCATTAAATTTTAAGGAAGGCAACCCAATGGCTGTATCAAAGAAAGCACCTGCAAAGAAAACTACTTCTACTAAGAAGAATGTAAAGGCATCAAAGGCTACTACTAAAAAGAATACTACTAAAAAGTCTGCTGCTAAGGCTGGTAAGAAAACAGTTAAAAATCCTGTAAAGAAATAAAAAAGGCTCTCCGGTGGGAGAGTCTATTTTAATATATCAAATATTTTATTTTTAATCACCACTCTCATTAAATTTTGTTATTTTTATTTTATCACCATAATATAATTCTAATTCTTTAGCAAGCTTTTTCACATCATTTTTTTCATTCATATTGTTAACAAATTTAGTTAATCTTTTATTTAAATGCATTATGGATTTCATATATTCGTGATGTTTTAATGTTTCTATAATTTTATTTAAATCTTCTTTAAAATGTGAATGTATATAGTTTTTAACAACATTATCATCTAGAGATATCAAGTAACAACTTATAACTAAATTTATGCTTGACTCAATGAAATGTAAATCTTTAACATTTCCCCAATCAGATAAACGCTTACATTGAATACGCAAAATTTTACACAAAATATCTATATCATAATACCAATCTCTGATAAATACTGTCTTGCGATTTAATATATCATCATGTATTTTTTTAATTTCTATAAATTTAGGTCTTAATATTTTAATATTTGAACAATTTTTCAATAAATACTTTATTCTTTTACTATTAATAATCATTTTCCACTCAGCCAATAGTTCATCGTATAGTTTATTAATAGATGGATTTTTTTTAATATCTATCTTGTTGGGAGTAAAAAATACATACTGTAAACTAGCTAACTTTCTTTTATTGCAATTCTCAATCCCAACTAAATGACAAATTAATTGTTTAACATCTAAATGCAAATTGTAAATACTACTATTCATAGTATACTTAAGTTGCTCTGGGATTTTGTTTATGCCAAATTGTTCAAGTGTTATTTCATAGACTTTACCTTTTTCTGTTGTTCTCTCACATTCTTTTAATTCTTCTTTGCTGAATCCAAACAGTTTAATTAATTTTTCTTCATACTTTAATTTCAAATGATCTATATGACTATCACAAATCTCATGACATTTACATTCAAAGTAAGTATTACTTTTTTTATCAAAAGCATCAAGTTGTGGATATATTTTCGTTTTTAAACCATTTGGGCATTCATGTTCTAATTCATATCCATCAACTAATTTTTTTTTGAAATATAAAAATGCAAGCCTTGAACTTGATGAAATAGAGCACATTTTAATTAGTCTTTCTTTGCCATCATTTTTTCCTACTGGAGTAAATTCTCTTATTTTAAATTTATCAAATTGTTTATATTCTTCAAGTTCATATTTAAAATCGCTTTGATACTCAGCGTTAAAATAAAACTCATTTCGTTTACTAAATGCACTCTCTTCATAGTTACTACTTTTTTTCATTAATGTATCAAATTCTTGTTTTAAAGTCATTTTTCACCTCATATAATACTATAATGCTTTATGTTTATTTAAACCTCTGCTCCCAATGTGAGCAATAATGATCTTGTTTATATGTATGCTTATCCTTCAAACACATTCCTCTCTCGTCAGATTCAATTCTTACATCCAATGAGTTCCCATGTGGGTCAACTTTTCCTGTCCACATTGTACAGGTAGCGCAAGCTTTTTTACTTTTTTTGACAGATAACATTATTTAAACCTCCCATTTTAATTATTATTAATTGCTTTTAAATAACTTTTAAATGTATATGGAGAAATCACAAATTCAGGTGTCCATTTATAATAGTATTTTGGCATTAACATTCCTCCTAACTTTTTCCCTAGATTCATTTCACTATGTTTAACTTCAAATTGTTTTTTCAAATTCTTTTTGAATGCAAGTTTTGCAGTAGTACTATCAGTATCATAGCAAATATACTCACCTTTTTCCATTCCATTTTCGTCCCAATTTAGAATGTATTTTTTTTGTTTTTCAAATCTACCTAATCTCATATTCTGTCTCCTTAACAACTAATATTTACATAATATTCACTCATATCATCTAATCGCAAACACCCTAATTTTTCTCCAAAGGAACATCCACAATCTATATCAATATTATTCTTATTCTTATAAATATAACCTGGTCTTGGATTACCATCTATTGTTTGTGTTGGTGTATGACCAGTAATTAAAATCTTGTTATTAAAATACTCTTTATCATAATCAATTCTTTCACTCGTTAATTCAAGTATAGTATAATCTTTAAGCTTTTTATCCTTTTTAAAGTTTCCTAGTCCAGCATGCACAAGCACAAATGTGCTGTCGTTAAGAGAAAGTTCTTTATACAATTTTAATCTAATTAAATAATTAAATATTTTATTTCGTGTATTTTTATCAAGCTTTATAATCTCATTTAAAGTTGTACTTCCACCATTAATTTGCCATTCATTAAGCAGCCCCAAAACCATACCATCAGTTAATTTATCTATTGTTTCATTAGTTATATCCTGTAATAAATAATTTAATGTTAATGCTGCCATATATTCGTGGTTTCCTGCAAGCAATATCATATTTTTACATTCCATAATGTGAAGCAATGTATCTATTGATTTTGGTCCTCTATCGATGGCATCACCTAATATATATAAAGTATCTAATTCATTAAAATTGATTTTTTTAAGCATTTTAATAAATGCATCATATTGCCCGTGTATGTCAGACATTACATAAGTATATGCTTTCAATAATGCCTCCTTAAATTATTCATTGTTTTAAACTTTACTTTACAAAATACTCTAATTTTAGATAGTCGGGTTCAGCCAAATCATCATATGTGTTGTCACTTATATATGTATCATATAATCCATATACTGTATATGTGTCAAATGAGGTGTTATACCTTAAACCATTATATTTAAATGGTTTAGTATTCACTTTATTGGGGATATAAACCAGATCTCCTACTTTAAACGGCATTGGCAATTCAACTTGTATTTTATTTATAAATTGTTTCTCAAGTTGGTTGTATTTTTCATCATAATTCGATAAATAATCTATTTCAAAAATCTCTAACATCTTATTTAATATCGCAATTTGGTTGAGTGTGCCATTTGTTTTACTTATTGCGATTTCATTACAAATCAATTTATTAGCATTATTTAATAAATCATTATAAAGTGAACAGTAATTATCAAAAAATCGTTTTTCTAAAAAATCTTCATTTCTAAGTTCATAACTAAATTTTCCACTATTTCCAAATACGAAATCATTGTACTTAGCTCTTTCAAAATTTATAAATTCTTTTAGCGCACCATATAAATGATATTCATCTGACATATTGTACATTATTTCATCATAAATAAAGTGCTTAATTGGTATAGATAAATTTTCAGACTTATACACTAAATATATTGCTTCTTTACTTTCAATTTTATAATTTATGTCATATAAATATTTTTTTATTGCATCAGATTTAATAAACTTTATATAATCCATTTCATTCCTCTTTTGTTAAATAATTAATTAAACAACTTGTCATTTTAATCTTTCTATATCTTTTTGAGTAATAATTTTTTTATTTAAGAGTAACTCTGCGACTTTATCAAGGAATTCACGATTTTTAATAATAATTTCTTTAGCTGCCTGATAGTACTTTAGCATTTCTTGCGCCACTCTATTATCAACTCTTTCTTTTAAACTATCTGACGAACTTGAATGGTCAAAAGAGCTAAAATCAAAACTACAGTAATCATCCACAAATCTCGTAGCCACATTAAACGCTCTATGCAAGTCATTATTACATCCAACATCTGTAGTTCCATATACAATCTCAATCGCAGCCTTCCCACCTAATAAAGACATAATTCGATTTTCCATAAACTTTTTATCAAAGAAATAGTATTCGTTTTGGTCATAGTTAGTAACTCCACATTTCCCATCACTTAAATTATTTACTATTGACACTAAGTTTACAGTTCCACTTTCCAACGTCTCTTGAACAACAGTATGACCCGCCTCATGATATGCCACATGTTTTAAGTATTCATTGTTTTCGCAATTTGTTACACATGGTGTATCATAAACTTTTCTTAAATATGCCTTTATAATATCATCAGTTTCAATTTTATCTCTACCTTGATACCCTGCATTTATTCCCGATTCATTTATTATAGATTCAATTTCAGCTATGCTTTTTCCTTCAAGTACTTTCGTAACTTCTATAATTGTATCATCATCCATCAACGACAACTTCTTTAAATAATATTTGACAACTTCTCTAGCATCATTACCGGTAGGTACTGTCATATATATTTTATTATCGAATCTACCATCTCTTATAAGTGATGCTGGTAAGACATCAATACTATTTGCCGTTGCTACAACATATACATTTTTGTCTTTTACTTCATCTATACATGTTTGAACTGTAATAAATTCTTCTGTGTTAACATGTCTATCATCTTCATTTGAAAACTTGTCCAAATCATCCAAAAACACCATTGACGGTGCTTCAAGACTTGCCTTATCAAATATAGCTTTAATCTCATTTACAAAATCACCATTAGATTTATTTTTTCGGCAAGTGATACATTTCCTGCCACTAGCTTTTATAAAATTAGAAGCAAACAATGTTTTTCCTATTCCCTGTTTGCCATGTAATAATAATCCGTGTGGTTGTTTGACACCTAGTTTAGTATACTTTTCAGTATTTGCCAAAATATCCAATATTTTTAATAATTCTTCCTTAATTGCTTCATATCCTACAATATTACCAAATACCATTATTCCCTCCAATATGTTAAAAGTTTTATTCTAACTTTGTATGTATTATATAATACCATATTAAATGTCCCAAATATGTCGCATAGATTAAACATTAATTTTAATACTTATATAATAACATATTGGCACGACAACAGTGTGTCATGTAATAATTTGTATTCTATTTTTTTCTTTTAGTTCTACGTATTACACTCTCGACTAGCCACGATTTATTATCAATTATGTACCATCCTTTTCGTTTTTTATCAAAAATGATACTCTCCCCAGCCATACTTAATGCTTCAATATATCTTAAAACTGACCTTTCATTAATCTCTAATTCTTCAGCTATTCTTTTTGTAGATATAAATGGGTTTGTTAGAATTATTATAAGTACAGAGAGAGCATTTGTAAGCTGTTTTGAAAAAGAAACTGCTTTTTTTTGTTTGTTAAAAAAACTTAATAAAACATACCCTATTCTATTTTCAAAGTCTTTTTCATTCTTAAAAAATATATGTTTCTTCTTAAGTCGAGTTTCTTCTTCTACAAATGCTAGTCTATCATTAAAAAGTATAGATTCATAAAACTTTCCAAATGTTTCAATTTGATTATTTGTCATTTTTTTAGAATTAATAATACAACAATCACCTTCTTCAGTTAATATAGGATGAAAAAAATCATTGGTTTCCAGTATTTCATAATCTTTTGTATTTGGCAAATTACTTTTTATAACTTTGATTTGTTTTTTTGTAAGTCCATAGACTAATATAATATGGCTTCTCGTCGTCATAACACCTCTTTAATATTATATGGCTTTAATTTCTTCGTTACCATAATCATAAACTTCATAAAACTTCTTCTTTTCGGTATCATACATAATAACTGGCACTATGCCATTTTTTAAGACATCTCCATCAATATAATAATGGCTTTGTCCATCATAATAGATGCCTTGAAATTTAGAGTCATTTGCTAAATATGGCGATGCAGTCGATATATGTCCTGCTACAATATTTATACAAAAAGGTCCGGTGCTAGGTGGAAACTTTTCTAAATACCAATAATCAGATGTCCCCTGCTCCCAATAATCTTCTGCCTCTTCATCTACCCCAGCATGGCAAAATAACACCTCATTTTTATATTTATAATACAATTCCATCTGTTGAATAAAATTTATGCATTTATTCTCTCTCTTATCTTCATACTCGCCTTCATCGCGGTCTTCATCAACAATTGGCATTCCTTGTTCTATAACCCAGTTTTCATGATTGCCCATTAAAACTACAACTCTTGATTTGTATTGCTTTTTAAGTTCCATTATCTTCTCTACTACACCATAACTATCATAGCCACCATGAATGTAGTCACCACAAAGAACAAGCTTGTTATTCTTATCTTTTAAATCTACAAGTGATAGTGCGTTAAGAAATGCACTAAGGCAACCGTGAATGTCGGACATTGCATATATTCGCAAATAGCACCTCCTACCAACAAGTAGATATTGATTTATCATCTAAATATATATCCGCATAAACCTTCCTACTGTTGTATCCAAAATCTCTAATCTTATCTTCTATGTCAACATTTTCATTTATAGCGTCTAATTCAATACCATAATCATTACAAAACTTAATAGCATGTTCAAGTGACTCTTTTTCTCTGCAAGTCCAAAGAATTACCTTATGTCCTTCTTTTTTCAGTTTCTTAACATATTCAATATTTTTTATTATCGGCTTACTTGCATATGGGTAAACTCCATTTTCTACAAGTGTGCCGTCAAAGTCTACTGCGATGACCATATTAATCTCCTACCCTATATTTTTTTTATAAAAGCTTTTGAGATTTTTATCATCTTTATATCCATTTTCTAAAATATATTTATTATCTCATCTAAAATATCTAAACTACTATTCATCCTTATTCCCTCCCCTTAATCTGCTACTTCTCCGTATAATGAATCTATAGCACAATTTAGGTGATTCCGATTTATTATTTTTATTAGTTCTTTCCATCCATTACAACCAGCTTTATTTTCAAAATATTTTAGTAATTCATCATCTTCTTTCTCGTATAAATTCATCAAAAATAAATTATCTTTTTCACCTTCGTATTTTCTATCTATTATTTTGTTATTTTCTAAATCAATATTTAGTATTATTTTATCATTGTCTAACGTTAATATTATTTTCTTCATGTTTTATTTCTCCTTTGATTTGATCATTTTATTTACGTAAAATATAAATCATTTCGCAATTATTAAATTTTGCTAGTTATTTTTATAATTTTATTAAATTTCATTACAATTTTCAAATGTGCCCATAAATCAAGCGGTTTTATAAAGATTTTCTTTAGGTTATCTTCAAAACTGTCAATTACCCGTAATACACTAACTGTTTTATCAATTGCGAACAAACCTATAGGTGCCTTTGCATAAGCATAAATGCCACCATCAACAATTTGCACTCCAAACAAAACTTTTGTGCTACTTTGCCTTTCTTTGCTTTCTACTTTCACATCAATTTCTGCTAATACTATTTTTTCATCTTCTTTTATGGTAATTGAGGTTGCATTCTTAATTATCGATATTGCAAAAACAATATGCTCAATGGAGACCCCTTCCATTTTTATCGTCCTTTCTTGAGAAGCAGTACAATTCATTAAATTTTCTTCAATTGCCTTGTCTATGCAATTCTCAAACTTCTTATTATCCATATTTCTCCTTTCCTTACTATTCCCACTTTTTTTATAATTTACCTCTTAACATCATAATTATTATCCTAGACCTTATTTGAATAATTGCATTTATAACTTTAACGTCATCTTTATCATATGTCTTACAATATATCTCACTAGTGCTATCTTTTATCATCACATAAAGTTTTTTTAGTTTAGTTTCATCTTTCAATAACTTTTCTAGTTCTTCTTCATCTACAATTTCTTTAATTATTTTCCAACCTTCTATAGTATAGAACTGTTGTAATGACATCTCAATATATTCTTCAAATTTGCAAAATCCATTAAATTGATAATAACCCCAATTATCTTCTAAATATTTTAATGTTTTATTCCAGTTTTCGTTATTATTTTTATGAATATGTTGTATGTCGCTACTATTTTTAATTTCTCTTCTAGGAAAAAATGTAAAATTTCCTATTGTGTGATAAATCTCTTCTAACTTTTCTAACTCTAACTTATATAATTCCTCTTTATTATTTAATATATTATTTAATTCACCAGTATTTGGATTGTTCATTACATCAAAACCTATAGATACTTTTTTACCATTTTCAAAATAAATATCTTTAGAGCTTACAGTGCCCGACCCTTCTGTAGCATAAAAAATATAAGTCTTATCTTCATCAATGTCTGTCTTTTTATTATATTTCAAAAATGTCTTTATGAGATTAATTCCTACTATTTTTGACAAGTAACTGGCTTCACTGTCAGCTCCATCATATTTTGCTTCATTTTCTTTTTTTAAATCATATTCAAAATTATTTTTGCCATTAACAAAAAGCTCAAAACCTTTTTTTATTAATTCTGCTCTATCATTTCGATCAGTTTTTGTTGTTTTATTGCCTCTAAAAGTTTTATCCATTTCTTCTTGCTTTATATATGTCATATATCTCCTTTCGGGCTCCTAAAGTTCGCCACTACATAGGGCTCGCAATGCTCGCCCCTACAATTATTAGTCTATTTTAATTCCATTAAATATTACTTCCAGCCCTCTCTCAATCGCACCCTTCGGCAACTTTCCACCAGCACTGCAGATGTGACCACCTCCCGAGCCATCTCCCATTTGCATTAATATTTTATTAACTGGCACTTTGGGATTCTCACTACATCTTAGTGCAAGTCCACCATTTAATCCAAAGTTTAGAATAAAATCATACTCTTCATGCTTCATTGCAAATATCTCTCTAAGTTTTTCTGCTATAATAGAACCATTTTCGGTAGATACTACTGCTACTTTAAGAGGTATTTCTTTGTCACCATCTTTATAAGTATATATTCCTCTTTTCATAGAGTAGTATGCTGCCCAAGTTTGTCTCGTTAAGTCAATATTTTTTATCTTAAGATAAAAATTCATTCTTTCATCAAATAACTCTACTTCATTTTCAAGTAAAAGTTTTGGATATATGTCTTCATCAAATCCTTCTTCATTCATCGCTCCAAACAATAATGCTAAATCAACAGCTTCATCAAGTTTAGGATTACTTTTTGCCCAAGTCCAAGCATCAAATTTATCAGTTAAGTATATGAACTTTTTTAGATTTGGGTGCTTTTCAATATACTCATCACTTAATAATTCTTTTGCAGTCCAGTAAGTGCCACTTCTTGCAACTCCATCTTCATCAGCCTCTCTTACTTTCGCCCACGCATATTTATTCATCCAATTGGCTGTATCGTGATGGTCTCTCAAAATAACTCTTTTAGTTTTTGATAATTCATTTAGATATTCTGCCATCTCTTCACTTTTGACAGATATATCACCTAATATAATTTCATCTATTTCATTCTCACGGCATTTAATTTGCTCTTCAATTAAATCATCAATAAAGAGTTTTTTATAACTATTCCCATTCTTATAATAATCTGCCCTAATAAATATAATATCTTTTTCTTCATATCCTTTTAAATTAGCATAGATTCTGCCTACTACTTTCACACCATAACCATCTAAGTCTGTGTGATAAATAATTGCTATTTTATTTCTCATATTACTCCTTTCGGGCTCGCAGTGCTCGCCCCTACAAAATGGGGCTCGTGTAACTCGCCCATACAAATGATGGATAGCAGTACTCGCTCCTACAAAATCGGGCTCGTATAACTCGCCCATACAAATGATGGATAGCAGTGCTCGCTCCTACAAAATCGGGCTCGTGTAACTCGCCCATACAAATGATGGATAGCAGTGCTCACCATTACATTTTTACTCGCACTTTACAATTTTAAAATTTCTAATTATAGCATTCATTTCTTTTGCAAATGATAAATCTTTCACTTTAATATCTTTTATAAACTCAAGATGACCACCAATCCAGATTTTAAGAGCCCAGCCAGTAATCTTCACTTTGATTTTTGCATATTCTCTACCTTTATTGACACCACATACATTTACATCAATTCCAAAAAAGTCATACACATCTACCATTCGCTTTATTGGATACCAGAACTCACACTCTATTGCATCTCCATAACTCATTATTGGATGTTCACTTATGAATTTATTTATATCAAATTCTTTGTATTTTTTCTTTATAGTAGGAGTAAATGACCCAATTGTCTCTATCTTTTCAATATGGTCTAGTCTCATTGTATATATTTCTCGACCTTTTTCTGCACTATCATTATAACCTATTAAGAAATATATATCATTTGCAGGAATCATATAAAATGGATACAATTCATATGTTTCTTGTTCCTCTTTATTCTTCTTGATGTATTTTTTTAGTTTTCCTTTTATGTCATCATATTCCATAAACCATATTTTAATTTTTTGTTTTCTGCGAATAGCATCATGTATAGCCTCTATATTTACAAACATGTCTTCACTATTGATATATTTGTTTTCATCGTCTGGTTTTATTTCATTTATATATTTTAAAGATTCTACAAGCGAATTGCTATATAAGTCTCTAAATTGTTTGATTATATGTTTTGCTATTTTCTTATTTATATGTTTTGAAAATATAATGGCATCAATGATATATCTAACTTCTGCATCTGTAAATGTCTCATTTATCTCATCTTTAATATAATATGCTTTTTGATGATAGTTACTATTGTCATATTCTTCACTAATTATATTATAGCCACAATTCTTTAGCATTTTAATATATCTTTGAATAGTTCTTCTATCAACTTGGACACCATATTTTTCATGTACTTCTTCAATTATGTCTTCTATAGTCTTGGCATAATTATTGTCTGTTTCTTTTTTCAATATATCAAGTAAATATGCGCCGAGTAATTTTTTATCGCCTTTAATTGCCATTCTCTACCTCTTATATAAATCTTATTTTATGCTATTATAACATTTATTTAATATACATTCAATTAAAAGCACAAATTATATGACAAATTTGTCATATTCTTTTCAATAAAAAAGATGCCCCAATTCGAGACATCTAATTAACTATTTAAACTCAACTATATCACCTATCCCCGCCTTAAAGTGTTTACAAATCTTCTCTAAAGTAGATAATCCATATTAGCACCAACCTTTATTCTCTCTATAGTGCTTTTGCTTACTATCTTACTTAATTCATTTACATCTATTGTCTTCAATAACTTACTATAATTAATCATTTCTAATAATCTTATATAATACAGTTATTAAATTTAAAAATCCGTTTAGAGCAATTTTTAGCATTTAAAAAGCATAATTTACCACACAACACATTCTTCCATTTTTTTTACCTTGACATTTTTATAATACCCATACATAATTACCGGCTTCCTAATATATAGCCACAAGAGTGTGAAAATAATGCATTTTATTCTTTTATATTCGCTTACTACTTTTATTATTTATTATTGGATTTTACTAATTTTAATTTAAACAAAAAAGAAGTTGCTCTCGCAACTCCTATATAAAAATTATTAATACCTAATTATATTAGCCTATACATTTGTACTAGTAATTTTAATTTAAACAAAAAAGAAGTTGCTCTCGCAACTCCTATATAAAAATTA
>CAMJKC010000011.1 GCA_946406305.1 uncultured Lachnospiraceae bacterium | reverse complement strand
ATTGCCCGTCGAATACATGATCACGCAAGGATGATTAAAATCCTTATCGACCATTACAACCTCAACACCTATTCCATATTTATCAACCAGCTCATTTATCAATTCTTCACTCTTATCAACTCCAAGAAGCATACAAGTTGTCGATAAGCAATCAGAGAGTATGGAATTATTTGTCACAATACTTGCAGACAACAATTCATTATCTATTGGATACCCCGTCTCTTTATCTAAAATATGGCTATATATTTTATTATCTATCTCTACATATCTTTGATACACTCCGCTCGTTGTGCAACTTCTATCTTCTATTTCTACTCTATCTATCATCACTCCGTCAGAAAAAGGTTTTAATATACCTATGTTATAATCTTTCCCATCTGGTTTCTCTCCTATACATAAAACATTTCCTCCCAAGTTTATTATTCCACTTTGCCCATTGTTACTTT
Source organism: uncultured Lachnospiraceae bacterium (assembly GCA_946406305.1). Taxonomy (GTDB): domain Bacteria; phylum Bacillota; class Clostridia; order Lachnospirales; family Lachnospiraceae; genus UBA3633. The sequence continues at coordinate 19,118 of CAMJKC010000011.1, read as the reverse complement.
TTATCTCATATGAAATTGCATCTGCTATATATCCTTTTGCAATAGCTCCAAAATCATAAATAGAATTGTCATTTTTAAATTTTATTTTACAGCTACTATATTTTTCTTTAATACTTTTTATAAATTCCATATAACTCTTATCATCTTCCATAACTAATTTATATAAAGGGTCAAAAATATCTTCGGCATTATACTCTTTCATATTTTCATCAAAAAGAACTATTTCAAATTTATAAGAATTACTTTCTTTTAAATTTAAAATATCATTTTCATCTGGAAGTTTCCCATTTTCTCTTACATCGGTCCAAAGCTGTATTAAAGAGCCTATACTTATATCAATTTTGTCACATACTTCTTTATTATACTTTTTCCCAAAATACATAAGAAATGCTGTGTCTATTGAAATTTCAACTTCATCATTTTTTCTATTGTTAATATTATATAAATCACTGCCTTCCAAAGTTCTTGAAAATAAACCTTCATAATAGTCAGTTTTTTCCTTTAACTCATCAAGCCATACATCATAGTCTATCTCGTTATCTTCTTCGTAGAGAGTAATATTCACAAATGTATCAAGTGCAAAAAAATTTATTTCTACTCTATCGCCATTTTTTTTACTAAAGTATGTTGCGACAACTAAAACTATCACTAATAAAAAAATTCCAAGGCTTATCAATTTTTTATTCATCTTCACTTTACATCTCTTCCTTTATATTTGATAAAAGCATAAGGGCATTCATTGGAGTTACATTTGTTATATCTATATTTTTAATTTTATCATATAGATATTTATATCTGTCGTATTCCATTTTTAAATTCTCACCCTCTTCGTTATCTATATCTTTGTCTATTGAATCAAAAATCATACTCTTTTCATCTTGACTCAAATCATTTTTTACTAACTCTTTAAGCACCGTGTTTGCTCTCTTTATAATTTTATTATTGACCCCTGCGAGTTTTGCAACAGCTATGCCGTAGCTTTTTTTTGCAGAACCTTTTAATATTTTTCTCAAAAATATAATCTCATCATTCTGCTCATTGACTGCTATGTTATAATTTGAAACACCTAAAACTTTTCCTTCAAGTTCTGACAATTCGTGATAATGTGTCGCAAATAAAGTTTTTGCTTTTATATGTTCACTTATATATTCTACAATAGCCCAAGCTATTGAGAGCCCGTCGTAAGTGCTCGTTCCCCTACCTATCTCGTCAAGTATGATAAGTGATTTTTCCGTAGCATTGTCTATTATATTTGCCACTTCATTCATCTCTACCAAAAAAGTTGATTGACCCTTTGATAAATCATCACTCGCCCCAACTCTTGTAAAAATTCTATCTACTAAACATATATTTGCTTTTTCTGCTGGCACAAAAATTCCTATGTGAGCCATTAAAACTATAAGTGCCACCTGCCTCATATAAGTTGACTTTCCTGCCATATTAGGTCCCGTTATTATGTCAATATATTTCTCATCATCAAGTGTCGTGTCATTTGGCACAAAAACTTCTTTGCTTATGACTTCTACTACTGGATGCCTACCACTTTTAATATCTATCACAGAGTCTTTATTTATTATAGGCTTCACATAATTATTTTTCTTAGACACTATAGCGAAAGAAATTATTACATCTATAGTAGCTATAATGTTCGCCACTTTTTTTATTCTGCCAACATTTTTTATTATCTCAAAAAGAATAGACATATAAATATCATATTCCACCTTTGACAGTTTTTCATCTGCATTTAAAATTATACTCTGCAACTCTTCAAGTTCTTTTGTAGTATATCTCTCTGCTGTTGTTAGTGTTTGTTTCCTTATAAAATAATCTGGCACTTCACCCTTAAAACTATTTGTTATTTCAAATAAAAATCCAAAAACTCTACTATGTTTTATTTTTAGATTTTTTATATTTGTTTTTTCTCTCTCCCTCTCTTCAAGTTCTATTAGCCACTCTTTGCCTTTGGTCTTGCTCTCTCTTAATGTATCTATATCTTTGTTAAATCCATCTTTTATGATATTTCCTTCTCTCGTAGTTAAAGGTGCATCTTCTTTTATACTATTTTCAATTAAATCACATAAATCTTTAAGCTCATCAAATTCGTTGTAAACATCTACCAAAAATTTTGATTTAAAATTCTCTAAAATATTTTTTATATGCGGCAAAACAGCTATAGACTTTTTAAATGAAATAAGTTCTAGGGGGTTCGCAACCTTCATAGTTACACGAGTTAAAATTCTTTCAAGGTCATATACCTCGTTTAAAAACCTGCTAATCTCTACTACTTCAACTTCATTTTCCATAAGCTCTTCAATAGCATTTTGCCTATATAGTATTTCTTCTACATTGTTAAGTGGTTCTATAATCCATTTTTTTATGAGCCTCTTTCCCATTGCCGTCTTTGTTTTGTCTATGACATAAAGTAGTGTTCCATATTTTTCTTTGTCCCTTATACTTTCTATCAACTCAAGATTTCTTATCGTCCAATTATCTATATACATATTTTCACTTGATGCAAAATATATTATCTTCTCAAATTGCAATATGTCAGTTTTTTGCGTCTGTTTTAAATATACATATATAGAATATATGGCATTTAAAATATTAATTTCTTTTTTTAAATCAATAGCAGTTACTGTCTTTAATAATTTTTTTAAATAGTCATCTTCTTTTACATCATAAAACTCATTGTCACATATATTAGTGAAAAATCCAAACCTGCTTTTTAAATCTTCTATATCAATGTCTGCCATCAATATATAATTATTAAATAAAATCTCACTTGGTCTAAACCTATCTATAGTGTCAATTAAATTTTTTGCCTTATTAACTTTAGTCACATAAAAATCGCCAGTAGAGAAGTCTACTATTGCTATGCCATATCCATTCAAATCGTAGTAAACAGAGAATATATAATTATTTTTATCATACTTTAATGCATCTTCACTTATTAAAGTTCCTGGGGTTACTATTTTTATAATTTCTCTCTTTACTATGCCTTTTGCTTCTTTTGGATTTTCTACTTGCTCCGCAACAGCCACCTTATACCCCAAGTTCACAAGCCTTGTTATATAGCTATCTGCTGCATGGTATGGAACTCCACACATAGGAGCCTTCTCATCTAAACCACAGTCTTTAGAAGTCAATGCTATCTCAAGTTCTTTTGAAGCATTTAATGCATCATCAAAAAACATTTCATAAAAATCACCAACACGATAAAAAATATAACAGTCGTTATATTTCTGTTTTATCTCTATATACTGCTTCATCATAGGAGACAGATTTTTATTTTCATATATACTATTCAAATCCATTTTAAACTTCTTCTCCTGTAAAATAAAAACCGTGACTCTTTACTATTTTTACTTTTGCAAAATCTCCAATTTTATACTTATTACTTTTAAAATACACCAAGTAATTATTTCCTGTCCTTGACACGAGCATATCTTTCTCTCTTTCTATATCTTCAACTAACACTTCAACTATTTTATTTATATATTTTTTTGATTTACTTCCTACAACTTCATTTACTACTTCTAAAAGCCTGTTAAACCTATCTGTTACTACACTGTCATCAACTTGCCCTGCCATCTCTGCCGCCTTAGTTCCTGTCCTCTTTGAATACTTAAATGTAAAAACAGAATCAAACTCAACTTTTTTTATTATGTCTATTGTATCTTCAAAATCTCTCTCTGTCTCATTTGGATACCCAACTATTATATCTGTAGTGATACTTACATCTTCTATATTATTTTTTATTTTTTCAACTAACTCCAAATATTCTTCCCTTGTGTATTTTCTATTCATGCTCTTAAGGATATCGTTTGAGCCAGATTGAATAGGAAGGTGAATGTGCTTACATATTTTGTCGTTTTCTTTAATAACTTCTATCAACTCGTAAGAAAAATCTTTTGGGTGAGATGTCATAAACCTGACCCTTTTTAATTCTTCTACCTTCACAACTTTTTTAAGCAAATTTACAAAATTTATATTTTCATCGTTCTTGTCATTACCATAAGAATTTACATTCTGCCCAAGGAGCATTATTTCTTTTACACCATTTTTTACATGAAATTTTATTTCATTTAAAATGTCCTCTTCGTTTCTACTTCTTTCTCTCCCTCTAACATACGGAACTATACAATATGAACAAAAATTATTACAGCCATACATTATATTTATGCCACACTTAAACTTAAATTTATTTTCTATTGGCAAGTCCTCTACTATCGCAATCGGCTCTTTTAACACCTCATACACTTTTTCTTTCGTTGTAAGTGCTTTATATAAAATTTCAGCCAATGCATGTATGTTATAAGTCCCAAATATAATTTTTACATACGGATATTTTTTCTTTATGTTCAATACTTCATCTTCTTCTTGCATCATACAACCGCATATTCCAATTATTTTATTTTTATTTTTCATCGCACTATTTTTTAATTGACCTATTCTTCCATACAACCTTTGGTTTGCATTTTCTCTCACAGTGCAAGTATTAAATATTACTATGTCGGCTATTTCTTCATCATCCGTCTCTTCATATCCACAAGACAGTAAAATTCCTAAAAGTTTTTCACTATCTTTTGCATTCATCTGACAACCAAAAGTGACTATACAACACTTTGGTATAGTTTGATATTCGCTAGTTATAGTTTTTATTTTTTCTATATACTTATATTGTTCTTCTGTAAAATTATTCATTTTCCAAAACTACTTATTTATCTCTTCCACAACACTTTTTATATTTTTTACCACTTCCACAAGGACAAGGGTCATTTGGATATACTTTTTTTTCTTCTCTTTTTACAATTTGTGAATCTTTACACTTTTTATATAATTCTTGTCTTTTTTCTTTTGACAATATACTATCCCACTCAGGAAGTTCATATAGCCAACTTGCCTTATTCAAAACCATATTGTAGTAAAGTTTTTCTTTATCTATTTTTATTTTTACTTTTGAATTTTCTTTTAATTTTTCTATAGGGTTAGGTTTTACGATTGAATCATTTATCCCTTCCAAAAAACCTACAAAAAATTTATTTTCCATACCATATTTTTTTGCAAGTTCTTCTACTGTCCCAGATATCTCTGTATCAAGGTCCTTAAGTATCTGTTTATATACTTCCTTTTCCTCTTTAAAATATTTCTCCCACAACTTTTTTCCTGCTTTTACATCATCACTGTCGTAGGCAACGCTATGCCACTCTTCAAGTAAATTTGCCATTTTTTATCTCCCCATTTATTTTTTAATTTTATTTATAAAATTTTTTAACCTACTTATAGCTATCTTCAAATTTTCTATTGAATATGCATAAGAGATTCTTATAAACCCTTCTCCACTGTCTCCAAAAGCCGTCCCTGGAACTACTGCAAGCCTTTCTTCTTTAAGAAGTGTAGTTGCAAAGTCATCACTTGACATACCATATTTTTTTATAGATGGGAAAACATAAAAAGCTCCATATGGTTCAAAACAATCTATGTCCATCTCTTTAAAACTCTCAAGTAAAAACTTTCTTCTCCTGTCATACGACTCTCTCATTTTTATGACATCTTCTTCGCCATTTCTCAGAGCCTCTACTGCTGCATACTGACTCGTCGTAGGAGCACACATTATTGCATACTGATGTATTTTTGTCATTTGCTCTATTATAGGCTTAGGTGCACAAACATATCCAAGCCTCCACCCTGTCATAGCAAATGCTTTAGAGAAACCGTTGATATATATAACTCTCTCCTTCATCCCTGGTATCTCCGCTATAGAAAAATGTTTATTCTTATATGTGAGTTCTGAGTATATCTCATCTGTCATAACTATTATATTTTTTTCTTTTACTACTTTTGCTATCTCTAACAAATCTTCTTCTTCCATTATCGCACCTGTTGGGTTGTTTGGAAATGGAAGTATTAAAACTTTTGTCTTACTTGTTATTTTTTCTTCTAATTCTTTTTTTGTAAGCCTAAAATTATTTTCATTTTTTAAATCTATTGTAACTGGCACACCTCCTGCCAAAATTGTACAAGGTTTATAAGACACATAACTTGGCTCTGGTATTATGACTTCATCTCCCTCATTTAATATAGCTCTTAATCCTATATCTATCGCCTCAGAACCTCCAACTGTCACAAGTATTTCAGAAAGAGGGTCATAGTCTAAATTATATTTTCTATTCAAATACTTACTTATCTCTTGCCTTAGTTCCTTTAAACCAGAATTTGAAGTATAAAAAGTTTTACCTTTTTCAAGTGCATATATGCCATAATCTCTTATATGATACGGTGTGTCAAAATCAGGTTCTCCAACACCGAGTGATACCACATCATCCATTTCTGCCACGAGGTCAAAAAACCTCCTTATGCCAGATGGCTTAATGTTTATTATTTTCTTTGATAAATCGTAATTCATGGACTTATAGCCTCTCTTTTATCTTCTACTTTTTTATCAAGCATAATTCCGTGGTCTTTATATCTCTTTAATATAAAATGTGTCGCCGTGCTAATCACACTGTCAAGAGTCGATAACTTATCTGATACAAAAGTCGCTATCTCTTTTAAAGTCTTCTCTTCCAATGTGACAAGAAGGTCATAGCCGCCCGATATAAGATATACCGATTTTACTTCTCCATAATTATATATTCTCTCTGCTATCCTATCAAACCCTTGACCTTTTTGTGGTGTCACTCGCACTTCTATAAGTGCACTAACTTTATCTATATTTGTCTTTTCCCAGTCTATAAGAGTCAAATAGCCACATATTATATTTTCCTTTTCAAGATTCATAATCTCTTCTGCAACTTTTACTTCCTCTACACCAAGTTGCATAGCTATTTCTTTTGCACTCATTTTCCCATTTTTTTCTATTATATCTAATATTTTCTCTCTCATAACCCCTCCACTATAAAAATTATTATACATAATATGCAATTTTTTATCAATAAATTTTTGCTATGGGATTTGTCATTAAAAAATAGCAGCTTCCTAACTGCTATTTCATATATATATAAATAAGTTTAGTGCTATATATTACTTATCAATTTCATTAACTGTTCTCTTAAATTTGGTAAATCTTTTTTTATTGTATCCCATACAATGTTAATATTTACACCGTCATAATCATGAACTATTTTATTTCTTAGCCCTTTCATCTCTTTCCATTTACAAAATGATCATCAATCTTAGTAGCATTTTCACCTATTTGCATTAAGTTCATAAAACATGCATCTTGAATCATATCGTTAGAAATAAATTTTTCATACTCTATATCTTTTGTAAAATCTATAATTTTATCAATGCATTTTATAATTTTCTTTTTTTCTTTTATATTATCCATATATAAGAATTCCATTTTTTTTGATTTCATTTTCAATTTGAGAATTTTTTTCTATTTGAGATATATCTATCAAATCAACTTCTTTACCTGTTACATTAGTTATGTCTTCAAGCAGTCCAAAAAATGATAATCCTTTCAAGCTACTATCTACCAAAATATCAATGTCACTTTTATCAGTTGCTGTATTTTTTGCAAACGAACCAAACAGAATTGCTTCTTTCACATTATAATTCTTAAATATAGGTGATAATTTATTTTTTAACTCATCTATATGATTCATTTTTCTCCTCCGTAATAAAAATTATTATACATAATATGCAATTTTTTATCAATAAATTTTTGCTATGGGATTTGAGTTAATAATTCTGTTTTAAAAAGGTAGTAAGAATTGTAGTATTTCATATCGTTTTATCTTACTTCCTATGTTGACCAATTTGCCGACCTCGGCAAATTGGTCATATACTTCATAATCAATGTTTGATCTGTTTTGATTTTATTAGCAATATTAACAAATGATGGCTAATGTTTAAAAAAATATATTTGTAGCTTTTTTAGACTTAAAAACTTTGTTGACAAAAATATATAAAAATTTTATAATTTTAAAATGAGTGAAAAAAATAACAAAAATCGTATTTTATATTTTGAATTTATAAAAGTCATATCTATATTTATTATCTTTATTTCCCATTTTATTATGGACATAGATTTAACTCGTCATATGCATGATTTGTCCCATATATACTCATTTATAAACACAAAAAACATACACATAGGTCTAATTAGCTGTGCTATGTTCGTTTTAATTTCTGGTGCAACTTTATGTATTTCATACAGCGAAAAAAATTTATCTTATAAAGATTTCATTATAAAGAGACTTAAAAGAATACTCATACCCTACTATATAGCTTATGCTATATGTTTTTTTATATATGCAACAAATTTTAGAACTTTACACATATTTCAAAATAGAACAGTCCCTCCATATTATTTTATTTTCACAATTCTCGGATTTGATGAATACCTAAATGCTAACGGCATAACAACTTTTACACTCGGAGTTGGCGAATGGTTTTTGGGCTGCATTATCATATGTTATCTATTTTTCCCTATCATATACAAATTAAACAAAAAATATAAAATTGCGACTTTCATAATTTTTACAATATATTTTTTATTTATAAATTTTTTCTATGACAACTTTAATCTAACAATACCTATATATATGAATGCCCTATACCAAATATATAATTTTTATATAGGCATCCTACTTTACTACGACAAAATTAAAAACTTTCTTGATAAGTATATAAAAATAACTCTCCCTATATCTATTATCACACTAATTCTATTTTGTTACATAAATATAAATATGAACATACCTATTGGAATAAAAATCACTTTTTGTTCTTTTTTGACTTATTATATTTTTAGCCATTTAGAAAGCTTTTTACAAAAATCAAACTTAAAAAATTTACTTATGCTATTTAATAAATATTCTTATGAGTTTTTTCTCATACACCACACGATAATTTATCAAATAAACTTTTTATTAAAATATCAACCAGTTGGCAAAAAAATAGTTCTCTTTAGCCTCGTTATAGATTTTATTTTAACTTGTCTGTTTGCATTCGTTATAAATATTTTATCTAAAAATATAAAATACATTTTTAAGACCTTAGCAAAAACTTAAATCCACTTGAGTTTCTTGACATACATTTTTATTTATTGTATAATTTTTTTCAATGTGCATGTAGCTCAACTGGATAGAGTACCTGGCTACGGACCAGGGGGTTGGGGGTTCAAGTCCTCTCATGCACATTTTTTTATTTGAAAAGGAGTTTTTATGAATCTTTGGGGTGGTAGATTTAAAGAAAGTTTAGACAGTAAAGCCTACTCATTTAACCAGTCTCTATCTTTTGACAAAAGGCTTATTTTCGTCGATATTTTAGGTTCTATATCTCACGCAAAAATGCTTGGTAAACAAAATATTATACCAAAAGAAGATAGCGATAAAATAATAGAAAATCTAAATATCATAAAGGATGAAATAGAAAATGGCAAAATAGAAGTTTGTGGCGACTACGAAGATGTCCACTCTTTCGTTGAAAGCGAACTCATAAAGAGGATTGGTGATGTAGGTAAAAAATTACACACTGCGAGAAGTAGAAATGACCAAGTTGCTCTTGATATGAAACTATATACAAGAGAGACAATGAACTCAACTATAAAAAATATAAATGAGTTACTATCTTCTATAAACTCAATAATTGAAAAAAATAAACAAACAATTCTTCCTGGATTTACTCATTTGCAAAAAGCACAACCTATTACACTTTCTCACTACTTTAAATGTTATAGGGAAATGTTTAAAAGAGATTTAAGTAGGCTCTTTGAAACCTTAGACAGATTAAACGAATGTCCTTTGGGTGCTTGTGCACTTGCAGGAACAGTTTATCCTATAGATAGAGACTTCGTATCAAATGACCTACAATTTAAAAAACCTACAGAAAATAGCATAGACTCTGTTTCAGATAGAGACTATTTGATAGAATACATATTTGATTTATCACTCACTATGCTCCACCTGTCAAGACTTTCAGAAGAAATAATCATATATAACAGTAACGACTACAATTACATTACTACAGGTTCAAGCATTATGCCTCAAAAGAAAAACCCAGATATAGCAGAACTCATAAGAGGGAAAACAGGACGGGTATATGGAGCACTTATACAACTTCTTACAACATTTAAGTCTCTACCACTATCTTACAACAAAGATATGCAAGAAGATAAAGAATTTTCTTTTGATGCTATGGATACTGCAAATGCCTGTATAAAAGAAATGTCAAATATGCTAAAAAATATAACATTCAATAAAGAAGTTATGAAAAACTCTTGCCTAAAAGGCTTCATAAATGCCACAGATGTCGCAGACTATCTTGTCAAAAAAAATATACCTTTTAGAGATGCCCACAAAATGGTAGGGGAGTTAATTCTTCTCGCAGAAGAAAAAAACTTAACACTAAGCGACCTCCCTTTAGACGATTATAATAGAATTTGCAACAATTTAGTTACCCATGACATATATGAAAAAATATCAATAGAAACTTCTGTTAAAGATAGAAAATCAAAAGGCGGAACAGGAGAAGATTTATAACAAAAAGGAGGAGTTATGAAAAATAATGTGAAGAAAAAAGAAAAAGTCGTTTTAGCCTACTCTGGAGGGTTAGATACTACAACTCTCATCCCATGGCTCATTGAAAATTTTAACTATGAAGTAATTTGTGTCTGCATTGACTTGGGACAAGAAGAAGAATTAAATGGTCTTGAAAAAAGAGCCAAGAGTTGTGGAGCGAGTAAATTATACATTGTAAATGCTGTAGATGAATTGTGCAATGACTACATATTACCTTGTATTCAAGCAGGAGCCGTATATGAAAATAAATACTTACTCGGCACCTCTATGGCAAGACCTCTCATAGCAAAAATACTTGTAGATATAGCAAAAAAGGAAAAGGCAGTTGCCATATGTCACGGAGCGACAGGAAAAGGCAATGACCAAATAAGATTTGAACTTGGCATAAAAGCACTTTCGCCTCATATGAAAGTTATTGCTCCATGGAGGATGACAGATGTATGGACAATGAAGTCAAGAGAAGATGAAATATCATATTGCAAAAAACATGGCATAAAATTAAACTTCTCAGATAAAACATCTTATAGTAGAGATAGAAATATTTGGCACATATCGCACGAAGGGCTTGAGCTTGAAAAAGTAGAAAATGCACCAAATTATAAAAATCTTTTAGTATTAACTACTCCACCAGAAAAAGCACCAAATAAAGAAACTCTTTTAACCATTGAGTATAAACAAGGAGTCCCTATAAAACTCAACGGGAAAAACATGAAGCTCTCGGACATTATTAAAAAATTAAATAAACTCGGTGGACAAAATGGAATAGGAATAGTTGACATAGTTGAAAATAGAGTTGTTGGCATGAAAAGCCGTGGTGTATATGAAACTCCAGGAGGAACAATATTATATGAAGCACAGCATCAACTTGAAGAACTTATATTAGACAGACAAACTCTTGAGTTTAAACAACATGTAGCAATAAAACTCTCTCAAGTTGTATATGAAGGAAAATGGTTCTCTCCTCTTAGATATGCACTTTCTGAATTTGTAAAATACACACAGAAATATATGACAGGGGTTGTGAAACTTAAATTATATAAAGGCAATATTATAAAAGCAGGAACTTCTTCTCCTTACTCATTATACAACGAATCGTTAAGTTCTTTTACTACAGGCGATTTATATGACCATAACGATGCTTCTGGATTCATCAACCTATATGGTCTCCCAGAAAAAGTGAGAGCAATGGTAAAAGCAAACGAATTTTAAGAAAAGAGCTTTTGCTCTTTTTTTATTGAAAAAAATAAATACAATTTGCATAAAAAACTTTTAAGAGTTTTCAAATAATATGACACATGTTTTTATGAATGTTCTATTATTTTTTTTATAGACCTCCATAATTTTTATATGTTAAATTCTATAGGATTTAATATTTTTTTTGTAAAAATGGAGGATTATATGAATATTTTAGATATTTCAAAAAAATTAAAAAAACTAAGAAAGATTAACAACTTAAAAGCAAAACAAGTAGTAAATCAAATGGGCAAATATAACCAACCAATAAGCGAAAAAACACTATACAAATGGGAACAGGGAAGTGTCTTAATAGACATAAATTCCCTTAGGATGCTTTGCCACATATACAATGTAACTATTCAAGAATTTTTTGAAAGTGACGAACAAAAACTATTTTCATTAAATATTCTTGAAGAAAATTTTATAGAGATGATTAGAGAAAACGAATATTTTAGACAAGCACTAACCTTTATAATTAAAACAAAGTTATATAAGAGGGAGGATATCTATGTATAAATCTATAGGAATAAAAATTAAAAAAATGAGAAAATCACACGATTACTCTATAAATGATATAACAAGACTGCTTTCTAAAAAAAACGAACCTTATTCTCCTCAAACCATATATAAGTGGGAAGAGGGAACTTCTACTCCAAGCATATATGCATTAAAAGCATTAAGTGAAATATATGAATGTAGTATCACTTATTTTTTAGATGACACAGTCCTCACTTCTGTATCTTTGTCTAAGAGAGAGCATTTACTATTAAAGTATTACAGAGAAGATTTAAACTTTAAAAAAATAGCAATTCTCTTATATGAAAGACATAAACAACTAAAAGTATAGATTTAGTTATGACCATGAAAAAGCCACACCTAAATTTATAGATGTGGCTTTTATATGAAACAATTATTATATATTATAAATCAGTTTGTGTGTCAATGTCAATAAGTTCATTACTTTCTATATGATACATATATACATCATCCATATGCTTTTCTATAATTTTTTTACACCCCGTATCTCCTGTAAGTTCCATTATTTCTCCATAATATTTTTTTGAAAATATTGCAGGATTTTTTAAAATTTTATTTTCACACATAACCCCTATATTTTTTTTGCTAAAAATAAAATTATATATCATATTCATTATGGAAAAACTTGTAAGCCTTGGAACATCCATATTAAAATAACAAATTGCATCACAGTTAGAATTCATAAATCTAATCTTCATACTTTCCGACACCTCATATGGCTCGCAGTGCTCGCCACTACGATTAGAATTTATAGTCCCAATCTTTATACTCTCCGATAGCCCTTTATCACTTCTACCATTGTATATGCATTTTATATTTTTATATTTATTTTTCACATTATCTATTATTTCTTCATAAGCTGTTACTAAATTTATTGTTATATCAATTTTTATTTTATCTATCAATCTATTTATCAAGTAAGTCTTTGCTTCTATTATGTTACTTAAAACTATTTCATATAAATAATCATTTCCAATTTTTTCAATGAGTTTATTTCTACCAAATCTTTTTGACTCTCCAGAAGCACAGAGGACAAAAGATATAGATTTATAGTTTTTATAGTTATCATTGTCATCCATATATATAATCTTAAAATCTACTTCCTTAGAGTTATATTTTTTTTTCAACGGATTTATATAAAACTCTTTTGCCAAATCTTCAAGTAGTTTTTTACTTACAATAGTATTATAATCTACCCTATTTTTAATTTCTTCAAATCTATGACACACTACACCAATTTTTCTACCTATGCTCTGTGCACCATATAAAACAACTATCTTATCTACATTATCTGGTATTGAAGGCTCCCCATCTTTAGGTATTTTCAGTGGCATATATCTACTTCCATCAGCCTCCAAGATGACTATGTCAAATTCTTCGCAAATTTTTTTATAGTCAATTTCACTTAGTCCACAAATTTTATCACTATCTACAACATTCCCTACAAAAAAAATCTTACCTTCGCTCTTATTTCTTACTGCTTCTTCAAAAGGAACTAATGACAAACCTTTATAACAAAATTTGTCATATTCCATATCTATATTCAATTTTTTCTGCATATGTGTTGTCGTTGATATTATAACTGACTTCCCACTTTCTGCATACTTCACTGCTTCGCTTATACAATAAGTAGTCTTACCACCAGCACCACATACAGCTACCACATAAGCTTTATTTCCCATATATTTTTAACACCTGCTCTGTATAATTATTTTTCTCATCAAACACTATTATTGGCTCCATCACCACGACACCTTCTTTTGCACCTTTAGTTGCTTTTATAAGCACCAAGTTTGATTTCTTGCCTTTACTTGGATGAATAAACTGCACCACCTTAGGCTCTAAATCATTTTGTTTTAAAATTCTACTAATCTCTATAAACCTTTCGCTCCTATGAACTACATAAAAATTTTTATTTGATTTTAGCATTATATTTGCAGCCTTACATATAGTTTCAAAATCAATACTCTCTTCGTGTTTTGCCCTATTGATTAATGACAATTCATTTACAACCCCACTTCCGTATTTTATATAAGGCGGGTTGCAACTAACCACATCATACATATTAAAATATTTTTTGTATCTATCTTTGTTTATGAAAAAATTTTTTATGTCGTCATTTATGACTTCTATGTCACTTGATATATAGTCGTCTATCTCCTTATTTAGTAAAATGCTATCTTTCGCAAGTTTTATCTGATCCTTATCAATATCAATGGCAGTTATATTCATCCTGCTATTTACTTTTGCATATACTATAAGTGGTATTATTAAGTTTCCAGTGCAAAACTCAAAAAAGTTTTTTTTATTTTTCTCTTCTCTAATTATAAAATTTGCAAGAAGCACTGCATCTATCCCAAAACAAAAATAATCTGTGTCTTGGTATATTTTGTAACCCCTTATTTGTAAATCATCAACCCTTATCACTTTTTAGCTCCAGTGATACATATGCTAATATTGCTGCTACAGTTTTGCTATCGTATATTATCCCTTTATTTATCATATCAATTAATTCATTTACACTATATATCACACTGTTAGTCTCTTCTTCTTCATCATTTTTTTTAATTCCTTGCTTTAAGTTTTTTGCAATGAATATATGAACTCTTGAATTCCAATAAGTAACTGATGAATTGATAGAGAATAAAAATTTCAAATCATCACTTTTATATCCTGTCTCTTCTTCAAGTTCTCTCTTCGCACAAATCATAGGTTCTTCATTTTTGTCTAATTTCCCAGCAGGAATTTCTATGGTTATATCATCTACGGCGAGCCTATATTGTTTAACGAGTAAAATTCTCCCATCATCTAAGATAGGCAATACTGCTGTTACAGATGAATTTTCTAAATAGTCCCATTTGCAAATTTTATCAGAGACTTTCACTGTATCTTCATACATAGTGAGAATTGTCCCCTCATACTTTTTTTCTCTTTTTATTAACTCTACATTTTTTTTAAATGTCTCGTCTATCATTTTTTTCTCCTATACTTCATATATTTTCTTTGACATAAGAAGGTATGTTATTGTAGTGACAATGGCTGTAATAGTCCACGATATAGGATATACTGCATAAACCAACTCTATTTTGTGAATCAACATACACACAGTAGATATCCACACAAGCCTAAAAGCACAAGTCCCAAACACTACTATTATTGCTGGAGTTGCTGAATGTCCAAACCCCCTAAGCATTGCTCCTGGTATCTCGTAAAAAGTAGATACAAAAACAAATAGTGTTACTATCTTAAGCCTTATGACTGCTTCCCTTATAACTACAGCATCATCTGTTATGATTCTCAATATTTCATTTGAAAAAACATAACAGAAAAATCCCGATAGAAAACTTAAAATAGAACCTATGATTAAGCACTCTACAAATATTTTTTTACACCTATCATATTTTTTTGCTGCATAGTTTTGACTAACAAATGTTACAGCCGTTGCAGCAAATGCCGATGACACATAGTAAACTATATTTTCAAAATTTATTGCAGCTGCACTCCCTGCCATCACATCAGAACCAAAAGAATTGATAGTGCTTTGTATGCTTATGTTGGAAATAGAAAACACTGCTCCTTGCACTCCTGCTGGAGCCCCAATCAGTATAACATTTTTTAAATATGCTGACTTTAGTGTAAATAATTTAAAATCTATTTTAAATGGTTCAACTTCTTTACACAAAAATATAAACACAAGCCCTGCGCTAAATACATTTGAAATTAAAGTCGCTATCGCAACACCTGCAACACTCATATCAAATTTGATGACAAATATCAAATTTAATATTGTATTTATTATTCCGCCTAAAATCAAAGCAATGAGCGGTCTCTTTGTGTCTCCTTTACTTCTAAGTATTGCCGAAGCATAGTTATAGAGAAGTATAAAAGGCATTGCCAAAAAATATATTTTTAAATATAGAATTGCCATATCAAAAACATTTTCTGGTGTGTGTGTCAAATAATGCATAAATCCAGATGTGGCTATGCCAATGATTGACAAAAATATTCCTGCAATCATAGATAAAGGAATTACATTGTTGACTAACTTTTTTATTCTCTCATTATTGTTTGTTCCTATATAATTTGCTATTACTACATTCACACCGACAGATAGCCCTGCAAATAAATTTACCAAAAGACTCACTATCGGTCCATTTGAACCAACTGCTGCAAGTGCCTCACTTCCAGCAAACTTACCTACTACTGCAGAATCTACACTGTTAAACATTTGTTGTAATATGCTGCTACAACCTATAGGAATTGCAAACCGCAACATTTTATTAAACAATGGTCCGTTTAACATATCTACTGTTTTTTGTTTATTGTTTTTCATTTTCTCCTTTGCCTTTTATAAATTTATTTCAAACTTTTTGTAAAGTTTTTTATAACCAAATCTATATCATCTTTATAATCTTTATTAAGATATGAATCATTCTCTCCGTCAACTCTTATTTTCTTTTTTGTATCATTCGTATTCCCTATATATGAAATAGGCACTATATCTTTATCAATACCACTTTCATATACATATTTTTCAAATTTTAATAAATCATCTGTATAAACAATATAAGAATTTTCACTATAAAGTCTATATACATTTATATCAAAAAAATCTGCAATCTCTATACTCATCTGTTTTACTGGAACTTTTTTTAAATTATATAAAATCCCTACATCTAAAAACTCACTACTCTCCCAAAGTTTAGATAAAAAACCGCCCTTTGTTATCTCATAAATCTCTACTATCTTTTTTTCTTCATCAAATTTTTCTCTTATTATATTATAACACTGTTTTACTTTTTTTGCTTCATTATATATCTCTTCAAATTCTTCAATTTTATTATTAAAAAACTTAAGAGAAAACCTATTTATAAGATTTTCTCTTTTATTCTTTATCAACTCAATACTACCTCTTATGGCAATAAATCCCATTACTGCCATGTATAAATCTGTTTTTTTATTCATATCCTATTTTATAAGGTGTGATAAAACTACAGGCAACACCATTGATATTACTAATATTATAGCTATAACTATTGCTATAGTTTTTGTCTGCTTTTGATTAAACATAACCCTCCTACTCGTGTGGCATAAATGTATCCCATGGCAAATGTGTATAAAATAAAGCACCTAATACTGCCGCAAAAATTGGGACAACAATCACCACCAAAAAATATATTTTTTCCATAAATGTTTTTTTGTTTTTACTTTTTATAAAATAAATTATTCTTGTAAAAATATCCCTTATAGGATTTGTAGATACTTCTCTATAGTCAAATATCATTCCTATAATGAGCATTATAGCAAATACATATATATATATTATTTCTGTCCTTATGCCATATACTTGTGCGATTCCGAGTATTGAAAAAATAGTCAAAAAACTTGCTAAAAACTCTCTAACTATATTAAAAAACAAATTATTACCGTATGGCACTATAATATATGAAGCTACTTCATCGTCTGTATTTTTCTTTATTCTATCATAATTTACTACAAAAAATAGTAAAAATCCTATAATACTTCCTAAGCATTGCATTATCATGTATCCCCACATAAATCTTATCTCAAACTTCTTTATAGCAACAAGAGCTATAGTAATCATTGGATTTAAGTGTGGACCAGACACTTCACCAAAAGTGAGGCTTGGTATTAAGTAACCAAGAGCCCAGCCCAATGAAATAAACAATAATTTTGACAATTCATTATCTTTTTTGCTATTAGAAACTACTAATGTTGCAGAAAGACCAATAAACATATATATAATAGTTCCAATAAGTTCTCCATAGTATATAATCATATAATCTCCTAAGTATTCTATATTAACTACTTTTTTTTAAAATAAAAAACCTGTAGGATATGCCTACAGGATTTTTACTCAACAATGAATTATTGAAGTTCTGCTATACTATAGTTATCTGGTTGTGGATAAGTATAATGTTGACCTGCTAATGCATGATATCTTCTTACTGCTATAGCATATCCGCAAAGTTTGTTGCCTTGGAATAATCCAAAATAATAGTAGCATGGATTTCCAACATATTTAGCTAATTCTGTTCTAAGAGCGACATTTTCATCATCTTTTGGAACAAAATAAACTTCAAAATCGCCTTCACATTGATCAGCTTTTCTCTCAGCATCACGAACTCTCAAATATAACATCCAATGTCCATTTGATAATTGCTCGTAATTTACAACCTTTGCAGTTTTTTGACGATTCTCAGATACTACATCTTGAAAACGTTTGAAATCAGCTAATTCCATAGCCCCTGTACTTGTAGCTGCAAATGAACCAAATGCTGTTACAAAAACAAATGTAAGAGCTAAGCACAAACTAACTATTCTTTTTTTCATAGTAATCCTCCTATACGAATTGTTAATAATATTATACAATATTTTGTAAATTTGTCAATGAATAAATAAAAAAATATAAAAATTCTTTAATCCTATATTCATCACAAACTTCCCTTGTGGGAAGCGCGAAACGGGAGTCGAACCCGCGACCTTCTCCTTGGCAAGGAGACGCTATACCACTAAGCCACTCGCGCATATTATTATGTTATCATAATGCATTATAAAAATCAATATTCTGTTTTTATAAATGCCTAGAGGCGGAATCGAACCACCGACACGAGGATTTTCAGTCCTCTGCTCTACCGACTGAGCTATCTAGGCTTTAAGCAGGTGAGGGGAATCGGACCCCCGTATTCAGCTTGGAAGGCTGACATTCTACCATTGAACTACACCTGCAACCTTTAAATTTTACTAAAATAGACTACTTTTGTCAAGTCTTATATTAAAACTTTTGATAATTAT
>CAMJKC010000010.1 GCA_946406305.1 uncultured Lachnospiraceae bacterium | reverse complement strand
GTGTGACTATGAGTAAAGAAATGATGGCAATCCTTAAAGATGAAAGACTTGAAGGCATAAAAGAAGGTAAACTTGAAGGCATAGAAATTGGCATTGAAAAAGGTAGAATAACTTTATTATTAGACATGGTTAAGGACAACCTTTTATCAACTAAAGAAGCTGCAAAAAGGCTTGGTGTAAGCGAGAGAAAATTTTTAACTTATCTAAAATAATACAACATAAAATACCTCAATCTGAAAATAGGATATATAAAATCGGAGGTGTGACTATGAGTAAAGAAATGATGCCAATCCTTAAAGATATAAATTAAAAATGTAGATTTTATATGATACATTATAATAAAGCAGATAATGGTTTAAGACTATAATCAGTTAATTATAAAAATGTTTATATATATACAAAACCATGAATGGATGATTATGAAAAAATTATTTATTATTTTATTTATTATTACTAATTCTAGTTTTTTATATGCAAAAACCTTACACACAAGTATAAATGACTATAATATTAATCTATATAATATAGCTATAGTTGGTAATTCTCATGCTTCTTATATGAGTGTGCATACTAATATTGATAATGATTTAAAATGTCTAACCTTAGGAAATCATTCAGTAGCAGGCAATGAATTTAGTTCTCACGGGTTAGTTTCTACTACTAAAAATAATAACGGCGATATTATAGGACATAGAGGTGACTGTAAAGGTTTAATAAAAGAATTTATAGAAGACTCCAAATATGTTGATTATGCTATATTGTTTTTTGGATCAAATATTATAAATAGAGATATAAAAAATTTTGAAAAACAGTATATGCAGTTTTTAGAGCAAATAGACCCTAATTGCAAATTGATTTTAATGGCAGTCCCTTATGGAGACTATAAAGGAACTTCTAAATCAGGTAAAGAGCATGAATGGAAAGAGCATCAGAAGAAAGAAAATATAGATAATTTCTCTAATATCGTTAAAAAATTAGCTAATAAATACGATAACTGTTATTATGAAGAAATACCTTCAAATGTAACTTATTCTGATTGGACTCATTTAGATAAAAAATCTTATATAAACATATATAAAAATATAAGTGAAAAATATAATTTTCCAGATATTAAAATTATAAAAGATGTTAAGGTTAAAAAGCAACCTGCTATCAACTAAAGAAACTGCAGAAGCTTGGTGTAAGCGAGAGAAAGTTTTTAACTTATTTAAAATAATATCAATAAAAAAGCCCCATATCACATGGGGTTTTTTTGTGGAGGATCAGGGACTCGAACCCGGGACCGATCGGTTATGAGCCGATTGCTCTAACCAACTGAGCTAATCCTCCAAAAGCCGATATACGGACTTGAACCGTAAACCTACTGATTACAAATCAGTTGCTCTACCGATTGAGCTATATCGGCATACAACTTGTTTAATATAACATAATATTCTATTTTTGTCAATGTGTAAGAAAAAATTTTTCTCCATAATCATAATAGCCTTTTTCATTTTTGCTTTTCTCTGTTACCTTTTCAAAACTCAATATAACATTTACATTTTTATCATTTTCTAAGTATGAGTCCCTATAGTCATAAAACTCATTCTCATAATAATCAAGCCCCATTTCATTTATTCTTTCATTAAGATCCTCTTGCCAAGAGCCTATATCTGAACCAGCATGTCTAACAGCGTATTTATAATTAATTTTCATATCATCAAAATCATAATACTGCACTTCAACAGAAGATCCACTCTTTCTTGATTCAACAAACATTCTATATTCAGAAAATTCATTCATCTTAAACCCGACTTTTGTAAGTTCAAAATCTCTGTAAAAAATCCCAAGGAGCCTTTTACTATCTACAATGTTAAATTGTTCTTTTTCATATTTATATAAATCTAAAGTCAAAAAACATTTTCCTAAAATATCTTCTTTTCTTAATAATAGCAATTCACATATTGAATCTTTATCTATGTCTCTAAGTTCTGCCTTAAAAACAACAGGCATATCTTCTTTTGTTTCAAATTCTCCATGTTTATTATAATTATTTTTATCATCAAGTTTTAAAACTATACTTTCAACACTTTTTTCATACACTGAATAATCTATTTTATTTTGGTTATTTTCTTCGTCTAATTTATTTTTATATTCTTTAACAAGTTTTTCGCATATATCTTCGTATGAAAAAAGTATTCTTCCCTCATCATCTGTAAAATAATTTTCATACTTCATTAATTTATTCACTGTCTCATTTTCAAAATATTTTTTTATTATCCCCTCAGTCAGTTTATATGAAACTAATGCATACCCATTTTTATCAATTAAATACATATCTTCATCTATCTTAATTATATCATTTGTCACCATATCCCCCAAACTGTCATAATATCTTTTTCTAATATTATAGTCTTTTCCTGCAAACATTCCTTTATAATCATTTGGATATATAAAAACATCTGTGACTAATTTATTATCTACATATAATTTATCTTCCTTTTTTATAATTGATAAATAGTCTTTTTCAACAACATTATTTTCATCTTCAACTATACTATTTACTCTATTTTTTAATTCATCATACTTATCTATGTCAACAACTATTCCTTGCAAATCTTTAATGCTATAACGAGTCAACAAACTATCAATTAAATTTTTTATTTCATAAATATTTTCTTTATTTATTTCTCCACTTTTTAACTTACAATCGTTTCCAAAATAATATCTTGTAGTAAGGTATGAATTGTTTAATAATTCACAATTTTCATCAGCATAATATATATCGCCATCTACAACAAACAAATTATTACATTCTACTTTTCCATTTTTATTCACATAATATCTTCGTCTGTAAGACCTATCTGAAATTTCTGTCAAATATACAAAAGAAACATCAATGTCCAAATTGCCATCCTCATCATATGGAACTATTGTAAAAAAGCCTTCTTTCTCTATTACAATTCCATTTTCATCAGCTATATATGCATTTCCTTTTGTATCTACATAGCATCCATTTTTAACTAAACATCCTCTTTCATTAAATAAATATTTTTTCCCATCTATAGTATTTACACCATTATAAGCAATATTACTATCTTCATAAAAATAATATGTCTCACTCAATGGTCTTATATTCATTTCCTTCTTAAAGTCAAATCTCACTTTTTTTGAAATTCCATCTTCGGGCATATTAATATTATCAACATAGCCATTTTTTATTTCCTCTATTTTTCTATTTTTATTTTTTTCTAATGTATCCTGCAGGGAAAAAGTATGAAATTCATTTTTATAACTCTCAAGTATATTACCATCATAATCTGTTAAATATAATTTTCCTTCACTAAAACCATATTCTTTTGAATAATCTAACTTAAAATACATATCTTCAATAGTTCCTATGGCTCTATTACCTTCATCATTTAAGTATATTCCACCATTTTTTTTATATTCTATAGTTTTATTTTTTAAATTATACTCTACTTTTCCATTTACTACCAAAACATCATAATTAAAAGTTTTACCTTCAATGTTTTTTTCTTCATAATCATAAATTCTTTTTCCATCTTTTATGAATATAATTTTTCCATCATCAAAAAACAGCCCTTTCTCAAATATATTACCTTCTCTATCATAATATACATTATCATTTTTTATAATTTCTTCTTCATCATCATATTTATCTAAAATATTATTATCTACATACTCTTTTTTTTCCTTACTTTCATCTTCAATATTATTTTCTGTTGTGTGAATTTCTGTTTCATTTTTTTGTTTTAAGTTCTTATCTATTTTTTCATTATTACAAGAACATAAAAATAAAATACAAAATAAAAAAAACAATACTTTCATTTTTAAATAGTTGGGCTCGCAATGCTCACCCCTACCTCTCTGATGCTCACCCCTACCTCTCTGACAAAATAACTTAAATAATTTTTTCATTTCAACTCAGGCAATATAATTATTAAATTTATTACCCCCCCCCCTTTTTTTCTTACTCATGGAACTGTTGTCATTATATCATATATTTTTTAATACATAAATAAATTTTTGCTTCTTCTGTTGACTTTTTTTACATATTATAATATAATTTTTTGAACGATAGAGGTGCGATAAAGACTAAATATCATAATAAAGGTGGCAACTTTGATATTTAAGCTGATTCGCCGAATATATATATTAGGCATAATATATATATGGCTTGCAAGAGAATATTTTGCAATCTGTCACTATATGTGGAGCGCTATCATAATTTTTTAATTTACTTTTTTTGTTAAATTATCAATTATGCTAGTGCATAGTTGATTTTTTTATTAGGAGGAAAAATATATGTATGGAACATTTTGGGCCTTGGTCCCTGCGTTACTTGCTATTATTCTTGCATTAATTACAAAAGAAGTATATTCTTCATTATTTTTGGGAATCGTAATGGGTGCTCTTTTCTTTTCAAATTTTAGTTTCGTTGGCACTTTTACACATATAATAAATGATGGACTTATATCTGTCCTCTCTGATTCCTATAATGTTGGCATACTTATTTTCTTAATACTTTTAGGATGTATGGTTTCACTTATGAATAAGAGTGGTGGTTCCAAAGCTTTTGGTGAATGGGCAAGTAAAAATATAAAATCAAGAACAGGAGCAATGCTTGCCACTATGCTACTTGGAGTTCTAATTTTTATTGATGACTATTTTAATTGCCTAACTGTAGGCTCTGTCATGAGACCAGTTACAGATAAAAATAAAATTTCAAGGGAAAAATTAGCTTACCTAATAGATGCTACAGCAGCACCTGTTTGTATCATTGCACCAATCAGTAGTTGGGCTGCTGCGGTTTCTGGCTTTATTGAAGGTGAAAATGGATTATCTCTTTTTATAAGTGCTATACCTTATAATTTTTATGCTCTTCTTACTTTGGCAATGATAATAATGATTTCCGTTATGAATTTTGACTTTGGCCCTATGAAAAAAGCTGAAGATGAAGCAAAAAGTGGAAAACTTCATAAGATTTCAACAACAAATAAAGAAGATATTCCTATAGGAAAAGGAACTATAGTTGATTTAATTATACCTATCATAATTTTGATAATTCTTTGTGTCATCGGTATGATTTATTCTGGTGGTTTTTTTAATGAAATAACCTATAATATCAATAGCCCTTCTTTAGTTTTTAGAAATTTTATAGATGCTTTCGCAAATAGTGATGCATCTGTTGGTCTTGTAATTGGTTCATCATTTACTCTTATTCTAACTATAGCTTACTACTCTTTTAAAAGAGTTTTAAACTTCAAAGAATGTATGAACTCTCTTGTTGATGGTTTCAAAAATATGTCTGCAGCTATTTTAATTCTTACTCTTGCTTGGACTCTAAAAGCTATGACAGACTCTCTTGGTGCTAAAGATTTTGTAACTACAATTTTGGGCAATAACATTGAAAGATTTTCAATACTCATTCCAGCTATAGTATTCATCATAGGAGCGTTTATCTCTTTCTCAACTGGAACAAGTTGGGGGACTTTTGGAATATTAATTCCTATAGTTGTATCTGTTTTCTTAGGTCTTGATAGAACACTTATGATTTTATCTATATCTGCTTGCATGGCAGGAGCCGTATTTGGAGACCATTGCTCTCCTATTTCAGACACGACTATAATGTCAAGTGCTGGTGCAGAATGCGAACACATAAAGCATGTATCTACACAATTACCCTATGCTTCACTTGTTGCAGTAATTTCTTTCATCTGCTACATCATAGCTGGTGTTGTTAAAAATCCGATATTGCCACTCCTTTTAGGGCTCTTATTGCTTTATTTCTCTTTATATTGTCTAAATAATCAAGTAAATAAAAAAGAACTTTTAACAAAGATGAATACAGTGAAGAAGTCAAAAACAACAAAGAAAAATAAAAAAGAATCCGCAACAGTTCTTAAAACAGTAAAAAAAACAAAAACAGTAAAGAAAAATAAAAAATAATTTATAATAAAAAACACATCTTGTTATATAGTTATTATAAAAGATGTGTTTTTTTATTTTTAACTATGAAAAAATTTATTTAAATACAATATTTTTTATATCAAAAAATGCACTCTCCGCATCTTTTGAATTTAACATATATACATATGGATTTAAGTTTTTTGGTTTCTTATTTTTAATTTTTTCTACAACTAAATTCTCTTTTCCTCTATTCTCTTCTAATGTTTTCATGATTCGTGCATAGTCATTATAGTATTTATCATAAATTCCATTATATAAATCTTCTACTATTTCCACTATCGCTACTTTTTCAAAACTCACTGGCTTTTCTTTATTATAAAGTCCTCTTGAAACAACAATTATCAAAAAGGCAAGAAGAACTATCTCATAATTACTTTTTATAATATGGCTCAAAATTAACAAGACAGCATATACAGCAATAACTATTATATTTAGTGTGTTTATAACTATAATCATATCTACAGTCATATTTGTCCTCTCAGCCGAAACATTTCCCAAAAAAGATTGCAAAAATGCTATTAAGTATGGTATAAACAATAAAAATATACTGCACACAATATATGTCTGTGATATTTTTTTTACTGACTTAAAAATATATATCCCTATTATTATTCCAAAAAACAAAAAGAATACCCATATCAATTCGTTTGTAAATACTTTATCCATCCTTTCAAAAAATATATTTCTCGCCCAATCAAATCCTTCAACCAAATTTACATTTTTAGCATTTTTTCCTAATGAAGCTATTCTTCTATTAATATTACCTGGTGCGAGTATGGATATAAGACCAAAAACTATGTAATGAAAAGTAAAAGCTAAATGAACACTGTCATATCTTTCGTTTACCGATAATATAAAACAAAACATCACTAATAACAATAAGTTTAAAATCGATATAGATATGTTTCCACCCTGTGCACATATAACAAATATAAACAACAAAACAGCTTCTACTACATTTATTTTTTCTTTTAAAAAAATATATACTGAAAGCAAGAAAAAACTTAAAGGAACTACATATGAGACACTTGCAGAAAACCATGTAAAATTTTCAGCATTGTAATGAAAGGCATGATATAAAATTAAAAAACTCAAATATAAAATCGTTGAAAATGAAAAACTTTTTACTTTGTTTGATTTTACAACTAACTGACCTATTGACACACTTGCTAAAAATAGAGATACAAAATATAATAAATTTATCAACTGCATAACAATTCTACTCTTTTCTAAAACATTTACTCCTATTTTAGGTCCAAGTGTAATCTGCAAAAACATCGCAAAATATCTTCCCCCAAGATGCAAACAGTCATATATTCCATATTTTAGCCCATTTAATATACTCTTCCCTTCTTCCCAAATATTCACATCATTAAAATGATAATAACCGAGTTTCCCCATTCCATAATGAACAAAGTCATCAGCAGCGAGTATTGAAAAACTTGAAACTTTAATATATATAAGAACTATAAACAAAGCACATACCAAACATAAAATAGAAACAAATACATATATCTGATATGTTTTTAAATAATCTATAAAAACCTTTAATTTTCCCAAAATGGCTTTCAACCATTTTTTAACTATTAGATATGTCTCTTTAAAAATTTTCTTTAAATTTGTAAAGGCATACCCTGTTTTCTTTTTTACTTCTTCAATAATCTGTTTTAATTTTTTTTCTTTGTCTTTTTTTTTACTTTTCATCTAAAATCTCTCCTCTTCCTTCTTCATCAAAATGATACTTTACTCCATCAATTTTCATTGTTCTGTCCTTAATAGGAGTATACCTATCATAATAATTCCTTCCAGCAAAAATGACACCATTTACATTATATACAACTGGATGTAAATATAATCCAAACCATTTATAAATAGCTATTATATCAAGCAATAT
This sequence comes from uncultured Lachnospiraceae bacterium, assembly GCA_946406305.1. Taxonomy (GTDB): domain Bacteria; phylum Bacillota; class Clostridia; order Lachnospirales; family Lachnospiraceae; genus UBA3633. The sequence continues at coordinate 11,959 of CAMJKC010000010.1, read as the reverse complement.
GACTACTAATACAATTATTTTCTTTTTCATCTTACCCTCCACTTTTAAGATATTCTATCTATGATTTTCAATGCTATATAAAATTTATCAAGTGAATGATTAGCTTCTTTTATACCAATCACATCATAAAATTCTTCTGCTAACACATCTCCACTTTGCAAAAAATCATATAACTCTATATTTTTATTTTGGCACACAGCTTCAACTCCTGCGAGTTCCATCTCTACTGCTATATAACCTTTATCTCGCATTTTTTTTACATTATCTTTTGTCTCTTTATATATAGCATCTGTAGTCCACACTTTTCCACTTATATATGGTATTTTTAATTCTTTAAAAACTTCTTCAACTATTTTTGCATTTTTTATATTTATATCATCTGATGGTGCTTTATAATGGTATGACATTCCTTCGTCTCTATAAGCAATTGTTGGTATCACATATTTCCCTTTTGCAATATCATTTATCACTCCACAAGAGCCAAACATCACAAACTTTGTTGCTCCTATTAAATGATTCACATCCATTATACACATACTTGCTATAGCTGAACCAAGTTCTGAAATATATATACCTACTTTTTTACCATTGTAATCAAACCCATATATGTCTATGGTCTTGTTACAATTATCAATTTCTGATATTTTTTTTGCATCTTCTCTCTTTATTATTTCATAAAAAATATCTTTTGAAAAAGTCACAATGCATATGTCACACACTTTTTTTCTTTCACCATAAAAATCTTTTGGAGATATTATTTCTTCACTTTCATTATAACTATCAGTTATCATACAAATTCCTTTTACCTAAATTTTTTATATATTGACCTTTTTACAAATTTCCCTTTGTTTTCTTTTACAATGTTATAATATAAATCGCCTTCCTCTATACTATCTACTACAACTTCGCCCCTTAATAATACTTTATCTATAGCCCCTTTAAAAGTAACTCCCTTTGCTACACAATAATCTGATTTTGTCATTTGATTTTTTTCATCATAAATCGTATCTGTGTTAGGGTCAAATATTACTATGTCTGCATCATATCCTTCTTTTATATAGCCTTTATTTTTATATAGACCAAATATCTTCGCTGGATTCTCACATAAAACTTCACACATTTTTTCTATTGTGATTTTTTTATCAACTACTCCTTTATAAATAAATACAGCTCTATGTTCAACGAGGTTTAAACCTCCTGGTATTTTTCTAAAATCATTTTTTCCAAGTGCCTTCTGTTTTTTTGTAAATGAACAATGGTCAGTAGATACTATATCAATATCGCCATTTTTTATACCATCCCACAGAGCTTTTATATCTTTTTTATATCTAAGTGGTGGTGCACATACATATTTTGATGCTTCATCAAAATTTTTGTTATATACACTATTATCAAAATATAAATATTGAGGACAAGTCTCTGCATAAACTTCGTATCCTCTTTTTCTTGCAAGTTTTACTTCATTAAGTGCTTCTTCACAAGTTACATGAACTGCTAAAAAAGGAGTTTTTGCTAAATTCGCAAAATATGCCATCCTATTTATAGCTTCTGCTTCTGCAACACTTGGCCTCGTCAAATAGTGACTTTTTACTTTCTTATTGTCACTACCCTTTACTTCCTCTCTAAGTTCTTTTATTAAGCCATCATTTTCACAATGAATACCTACAACTCCTTTATTTTTCCCTATTTCTTCCATACATTTATACATGTCATCATCTTCCAATTTTATATCATAAGTTGTATATAATTTGAATGAAGTGATACCTTTTTTTATCATATTTTTTACTTCAGACAATACTTTTTTATTCACATCAGATATAGACATATGTATTCCAAAATCGCAACTAACACCCTTACTTGCTTTTTTCATCCAATTCTTATACCCTCTATCAAGTGTCTCACCTTTATATTGTGTCCCATAGTCAACTATTGTAGTTGTCCCCCCAACTATTGCAGCGAGAGTTCCTGATTTAAAATCGTCTATTGTAGTTGTCCCTGCAACAGATAAATCAAAATGAGTATGCCCATCTATAAACCCTGGAAAGATGTATTTATTTTTTGCATCAATGACCTCTACATCTTTTTCTGGTTTTATATTTTTTTCTACTTTTTTTATTTTCTCGCCATATATTAAAACATCTTTCTTTTCACACTTTTTGCTTGATACTAAAATTCCATTTTTTATTAATATTTTTTTCATACTTTACTCCTAAATATCTTTTTCAAAAATATCTGACATATATTTTATATCTAAATGGTCATATGCCTTCTTTATTACAACTCTCCCTTGTTGTGTCCTTTGAATTAAACCTTTCATTATTAAAAAAGGCTCTATTACATCTTCTATTGTCCTACTGTCTTCTCCAAGTGCTACTGCTATGTTATCTATTCCTACAGGTCCACCATCAAATTTTTCTATCAGTGTCATCAAATACTGTCTGTCATTTATATCAAGCCCTATGGTGTCTATGTTAAGAGAATTTAATGAATCACTTGCAACTTTTTTATTTATAACTCCTTCATACTTTATCTCTGCAAAATCTCTAACTCTCTTCAATAATCTATTTGCAAGTCTTGGAGTCCCCCTTGACCTCATGGCTATCTCCATAGCTCCTTCCTCTTCTATTTTTATATCAAGCACTCCTGCAGACCTCATGACAATATTTTTTAACTCTTCATCTGTATAAAACTCAAGTTTTGAAATTATTCCAAACCTATCTCTAAGAGGTGCAGAGATAGAGCCGAATCTTGTTGTTGCTCCTACAAGTGTAAACTTTGGCAAATCAAGCCTTATAGACCTCGTGCTCCCTTCTCCACCTATAACGATATCTATGCAATAATCTTCCATAGCAGGGTATAATACTTCTTCTATAGGTTTACTGAGTCTATGTATTTCATCTATGAATAATATATCATTTTCTGATAAATTATTTAAAATCTGTGCAAGGTCAGCTGGCTTCTCTATCGCTGGACCAGATGTTATTTTTATATTGACATTTAGCTCATTTGATATTATATAAGCAAGTGTTGTTTTTCCAAGCCCTGGTGGTCCATAAAACAAAGTATGGTCAAGTTGCTCTTTTCTTTTTTTCGCTGCCTCTATATATATCTTCAAATTTTCTTTTAATTTTTCTTGTCCTACATATTCACTCAAAAATTTGGGACGAAGTGTCATATCGTCCCTTTTATCTTCACTATTGATTGTCAAATCTACCAATTTCTTTTTTATCGCCATATAATCCCTACTGCTTTAAAACCATTTTTAAAAGTTCTTGAGCCTCCATATTTTCGTTACACTGAATACTATTAACCATATCTATTGCTGCCTTCTTTTGATGTCCAAGTGATACGAGTGCTTCTACAACTTCTTCTTTTACTGAATTTATTTTTTCATTTACTTCATTATTTTCTTTTATAAAATCTTTTGCATTGCCAATATTTACTTTTTTTATTTTATCACTTAACTCAATTATGATTTTGCTCGCTGTCTTTTGTCCTAAACCTTTTACCTGTGCTAATTTTTTATTATCACCTCTTGCAATTAGTTTTACAGTTTCATTAAAACCAAATGTAGATATAATATTTAATGCTCCTTTTGGACCAACACCATTTACTGTTAGAAGCATCAAAAAAACATCTCTATCTTCTTCAGTCAAAAAACCATACAAGCTTATGTCATCTTCCCTCACACTCATATATGTATGTACTTTTATTTCCGAATTTTCTAATGGCAAATTTGCCATATTTGAAATAGGAAAATACATATCGTATGCTATTCCATTATTTTCAACTACTATTTTATTAGATGACGATTCTATAAATGTCCCTTTAATATAATTTATCATTTTTTTGTCTCTCTAAAATTAGTATTTAAAAATTTGCTATATATAAAAGAATTTGCCTCATTTTTTTTGGTAAGCTTAAGTCCTTCTATTCCCTCTCTCATTATTTCTATCTTTGAGTCAAGGTTGTCTGCATTTGACACTATAAGTGCTTCCATAAGCCCTGGAAGTTTTGGAGAACCGAATTCTAATTGACCGTGGTGCGAAGCTATACAATGTAGCAATTGATTTTTTTTAATTTCATCAAATCCATCTATTAAATTAATCTTTTCTTGAATTTTATTTATGCCTATTATTATGTGTCCTAAAAGTTGCCCCTCGTCTGTATAATCATTCACAGGATAGTCGCATATTTCATAAACCTTCCCTATGTCATGCAGTAATGCTGCTGTTATTACTAAATTTTTATCTACATATTCATAATTCTCACATATTTTTTTTGCCACATTTGTCACACTAAGTGTATGCTCCATAAGTCCACCTATAAAACTGTGATGGACATTTTTTGCTCCTTGATGTAAAGAAAATCTATTAAAAAACTCTTCATCTTTTACAAATACTAAATCAAGCACTTTTTTATAATCTTTATCTTTTACTTCATTTATCAAAGACAATAAGTCTTTTTTCATTTCTTCTATATCTTTTTTTGTTGTGACAAAAAAATCTTCTTTTTTATATTCATCACTTTTTGCAACTCTTACTCTCTCAATTTTACACTGGAGCAAATTGTTATAATTTATTACATCTCCTACTACTTCAACAAAATCTCCAGTATCAAAATCTTCTATCCCTTCCGAATTAACATCCCAAACTTTGCCATCAAGAACTCCAGTTTTATCTTGCAAAACTACATTAAAATAATCATTTCCTGCTTTTGTAACAGAAACTGTTTTATTTTTTACAAGATATATACTTTTAATTTTTTCATTTTCTTTTATTGTATTTATAAATTTCATTTTTATCTCTTACCCTTATCAAATGGTATCCCTGAAGCTTTTGGTGCACTTGAATTTTTTGATGTGAATATAAGAACTATAACCGTCGCTATATATGGAACCATCTTATAAATATACTGTGATATATTTAAAGACAAAAGAACTGGTATTCCTGAATATCCACTTGATACTGCTTTCATAAATCCAAAGAAGAGTGATGCGAGCAATATATATTTTGGCTTCCATTGCCCAAAGATTAAAACTGCAAGAGCGAGAAATCCATATCCTGAAACAGTTGCATTAAAATTTGTTGATGTAGGCACTACAAAAACTAAACCACCAAGCCCTGCAAGTGCACCTGATATAATAACTCCCATATATTGCATAAAATAAACATTTATCCCTGCTGCATCTGCCGCCTGTGGAAATTCCCCACATGCCCTAAGCCTTAGTCCAAATTTTGTCTTATAAAGAACTATACTTGATATTATAAGTATTACTATGCCTATATATGTTGTTATATATGCATTTTTAAAGAACATACTTCCTATCACTGGTATATCTGAAAGCACAGGCACATTTGATATTAAAAATGTATTTGCGAATTGAACTTGTTGAACTCCTTGTATGATTCTTGCAACGAATATTGCAAATGCAGGAGCAAACATATTAAGTGCTGTGCCAGAAATTGTTTGGTCTGCTTTTAAATTTATAGCTGCTATAGCGTGAAATACTGAAAAAACTATACCAGTTACAACTGCAATAATACAAGCTATAATAAGTTGCAAATTACCACTTAAAAAACCTTCTGTGAAATGCAAAAATAATATACTTGTAAAAGCTCCCATAGTCATTATACCTTCAAGTGCTATGTTTACTATTCCAGACCTTTCACTAAACATTCCACCGAGTGCAGTTATAAGTAGAGGTATAGTAAATAACATAGTCTGCTGTATCAAAAAATATAATATATTCATATATTTACTCCTTTCCCTTTTTTGATTTTCTACTTATGATATTTGTTACAAGTAGTGAAAATGCTGAAAAGTAAATTATAATTGCTATTATGATATCTATAATCTCTTTTGAAAAATGAAATAACTGTAAATAAAAACCACCCGCAGTTAAATATGCTATAAACAAACCTGAAAATATTATTGCTATAGGATTGCTAACACCAAGAAGAGCGACAGATATTCCATTAAACCCTTCTGCTGGTATTACATCTTTAATCTCTATATGCTTTCCTGTCCCAGACAAATATGCTATGCCTCCTGCAAGCCCACATATAGCTCCAGCAATAATCATAGAATATATTATGCTTTTATTTTCATTTATACCTGCATATCTACTTGCATTTTTATTAAATCCACATGCTTTTAATTCATATCCAAATACAGTTTTTTCAAGAATAATATATATTATTATCGCTACAACTATGGCAATAATTATTCCTATATTTACTGCTGAACCAGAAAATATTTTATCAAGTCCAAGTTGTGGAACTTCTGCTACTTCTTTTATATTTCTTGATTCATTTCTTGCTGGATTGAAGAGCATTGCATTTCCTCTTATTGTCATATTTACAAAATATAAACTTATATAATTTAGCATTATTGATGTTATAACTTCATTAACATTAAAATATGCTTTTAATGCTCCTGTAATACCACCGCATATTCCTCCGAGTATGCAAGCAACAATAAGTGCAACCACCCATTGCACAGGGCCTAAAAACTCACACATAAGCCCTACATATACTGCACCAAAAGCACCCATCAAATACTGCCCAGAACCACCTATGTTAAATAGCCCTGTCCTAAATGCAAACCCTACCGATGTTCCACATAAAATAAGTGGTGTTGCATAATAAAGAACATCTCCAATACCTTCAAGACCATGTGTAAATGGCCCCATTATAATTGTCAAAAATCCAGGGACTGCTTCTTTTGTATTACATATTAGTAGTATCAAAAAACCTATAACTAAACCTGCCAATATGGCAAGTAAAGATGATATTAAGGGAGTAAAATTTATTTTCTTCATTATGCCACCTCCAAGTTCATTCTTTTACTTCCTGCCATATAAAGCCCAAGTTCATTTAAGTCCACTGTCTTTGGATCAAACTTTCCTACTATTTGCCCTTCATACATCACAAGAATTTTATCTGCCAAGTTCATTACTTCTTCAAGTTCAAAAGAAACAAGAAGAACTGCTATTCCTCTATCTCTAAGTTCTACAATTTTTTTATGAATATATTCAATAGCTCCTACATCAAGCCCTCTTGTAGGTTGCACTGCTATCATTAATTTATGAGGCTTTGTCATTTCTCTTCCAGTAATTATTTTTTGCTGATTACCACCTGACATAGCTCTACATATTGTATATTCTCCATTACTACTTCTTATGTCATATTCTTTCATTATTTGATGTGTATATTTTAGAATTTCATTTTTATCAAGAAAACCACTTTTAGAAAATTCTTTATCAAAATACTGCTGCAAAACCACATTTTTTGCCACACTATAATCAAGAACTAAACCATCTCTATGTCTATCTTCTGGTATGTGTGACATAAGTCCCATATTTCTGTGTCTAACTGTAGCATAAGTTATATCTTCATCACATAGATATACTTTGCCAGATTTTACTTTCATAAGACCTGTAAGACCTTTTACAAACTCTGACTGCCCATTGCCATCTATTCCAGCAATACAAACAATCTCTCCACTTCTAACATCAAGACTCACATTTTCAACTTTATCTTTATGACCTTTTTCCCCTGCAATAGTCAAGTTTCTTACTTTCAAAACGACATCTCCTGGGGTCGCAGGCTTTTTATCTACCTTAAGTGATACTTTTCTTCCCACCATCATCTCAGACAGCTGTTCTTTTGTGCAGTCTTCACAATTAACAGTATTTACAACTTTTCCAAGTCTTAAAATTGTGCATTTGTCCGCAACTTTTTTTATCTCATCTAATTTATGGCTTATAAATAATATTGACTTGCCTTCTGCTTTCAAATTTTTAAGTATCTCCATAAACTCATCTATTTCATTTGGTGTCAAGACTGCTGTTGGCTCATCAAATATTAGAATATTGTTATCTCTATAAAGCATTTTCAATATCTCTGTTCTCTGTTGCATACCTACAGTTATATTTTCTATTTTTGCATCTAAGTCTATATCAAAATTATATTTTGATGATATTTCAGTTATTTTTTTTCTTGCTTTATCCATTCTCAAAAGTCCCATCTTCTCATCTTCACATCCAAGGATGATATTTTCAAGAACTGTAAAATTCTCTACAAGTTTAAAATGTTGATGAACCATCCCTATCCCAAGCTTATTTGCAACGAGTGGGTCTGTTATATTTTCTTTTACACCGTTTACATATATCTCTCCTTTATCGGCATGATAAAGTCCAAACAATATACTCATAAGTGTAGATTTGCCAGCACCATTTTCACCAAGCAATGCATGTATTTCACCTTTTTTTAACTGTAGTGTTACATCATCATTTGCAACTAAATTTCCAAACTTAATAGTAATATGTTTCATCTCAATAGCATATTCACTACCCATAAACCCTCCGTCTTAAAAAAAGGCTCCTTTTTTTAGGAGCCTCACTTTAATATTTATTCAACATAAGTGACATTTGTGTTTGTCAAGTTCGTAAGTGCCTCATTTGGATTTGTATTTTCTGTGCTGTTACTTATTGTGTATTTTCCATCTAATAAGTCAGTATAAACTTTATCATAATCAGCTTGAGAGAATGTGTTAAATTTAGCATGTTCCATAGCTGCTCCTACACCATCATTCTTTACATTAAATGTTGTTGTAGTTCCTCCTGGGAAATTTCCATTGTAAAATGCATTGATACCTGTATATACAGAATTTGCTAACTGCTTCATAGCTGATGTAATAACAGTGTCGCTCTCTGAATATTGGTCAACATCAACTCCTATAACTTTTGCTACAAAACTATTTTCTTGTTTATTCTTACTTTCTGCTGCAGACATTACTGAATTACCTACTGCTCCTCCGCAACCGAATATAACCTCTGTTCCGTTTGCATACCAAGAAGCTGCCATATTTTGTGCTTCTGGTGTAGCTGCAAAACCTCCAGTATAATTATACATTACATTACAATTAACACCTAACTCTTTTGCTGCTGCATCTATTCCTTGTAAATATCCAAATCCAAAACGAACAACTGCAGGAACTGCCATTCCACCCATAAATCCGAGGTTAGTATTTCCATCTTTTACTGCTGCATAACCTGCAAGAAATCCTGCTTGGTCTTCTTGATAAAGTATAGCCATTACATTGTTTCCTGTTTTATAACTTGAATAATCTGCATTATGTGGTTCTCCATCTAAAAGAATGAATCTTACATCTGGATATCTCTCTTGAACTTCATATACTGGTTCCTCAAATAAATAGCCTGGACATACAACTAATTTTGCTCCACCTTCTATTGCAAGTTGAATAGTTTTGATATAAGCATTTGTGCCAGCTTCTTGTGGTTGATAGTATTTGTAACTTATACCTTTTTCTTTTGCATATTTTGTTAAACCTTCCCAAGCACCTTGATTAAATGATTTATCATCAATTGTTCCAAGATCTGTAACAAGTGCAAGTTCAAATGTCTCAGCTTTTTGTCCACCTTCCTCTGCACTACCTGATGTGCTTACAGTGGCATTTCCACATGCAACTAATGAAAATACCATAACTAATACTACTAAAATAGAAAAAATTTTCTTTTTCATAATGTTCTCCTTTTATATTTTTATATTATATTTTTTATTGTTCAGTATATTCTGGTGCTAATTCTTGTGATTCATCTCTTCTCAAATAATCTCTTGCAACAAATGCATCTCTTCCATTAATTCTAATTAGCGCCCACACATTATCTACAAAACGAACTACTTGAACTCTGCTACCCGTTTCTAATCTAGCTATAACAGTTGCATTTGAGTTTGCTTCACTTCTAACATTTAAAACATCTGCAGTAACTCTATACCACCCTGCTTCTGATATCGTTTCTGTCTCTGTTTCTGTTTCCGTCCCTGTTTCTGTCTCTGTTTCTTCAAATTCTGTAACACCTGGTCCTTCATTGACATACGATTCTGTCTCGTATTCTTCTTCGTAATCATTTCCATTCAAACAGCCTTTTATTAAAAATGCTATAAAGAACACTATAAATATAGGAAGAATAATTGCTATTATATTTACTCTTCTCTTCTTTACTTTCTTCATACTGTTTTGTATATAGTCCTGTCTTTTTCTTTCTTTTTCTCTAAAGTCAATATCGCCATCTCCTGAATTTAAAAAAGCTGGCCTCTCTGAATTTTCTCCATCATCTTCTTCATTATATTCAAAAACTCTTGGCCCCTGAGTTTTTTCTTCTCTTACTTCTGTTATATTATTTTCTTTATTTTCTTTTTCTTCTTTTTCAACTAACAATGTATCAATCATAGCATTTAAAACTTCAAATGCTTTTTCTGCATGCTCTTTTGGAATTTCAACCCCATTATGTGCTTGAACTCCACTTATTATCATTGTTTCAAAGTTTCTTTCAAGCTTTGGGTCAATTATATTATTATTAAGAAGTGTTTTTAAATCTTCTTCATAGCCTTTTGATACAATTAAATTTTCATCAATTAGATGTTCTATTAACTCAATACTAATCTGAGCCATAGTCATCATAGCTACTTTATAATTATTTAAAACTAAATTTTCTTTTACTTCGCTGACAGCACCTCTTATTTCTTTTGCACTAGCCACGATAGTCCTCCGTCAAATTATTAAATTTATTTTATCATATTTTTTTATTTCTATCAAGTAAGAAAACTGTAAGAATTTTATAATTTTTTATATTATAGCATAAAATACTATTTTTTGATATAATTTCTTTATGAATCGTATAGAAGAAAAACTGTCTTTTGACAAAGTAAAACAACAATTATCAGAGTTTGCGGTATCTTTTAATGCTAAAAATATGTGCTTAAATATACACAAAATGGCCGATTTTGACAAAATTTCAACCGAACTTGATTTTTTGGACACGGCTTTTTTTCTTTTAGAAAATAACACTGATTTCTCATTTTACGACTTTCCTGATATAAATGACACAGTAAATAAACTAGAAAAAATAATTCCACTCACTATAATAGAATTTTTAAATATTTCTAAAATTTTAGAATTGTCAAAAAATAATTCAGATAAATATTTATCAATGAATAAAAAAACTTCTCTTGACCAGTTTTTTTTATCTTTAAACCCTCTTTCAAATGTCAATAATACAATTAAAAAAATCATCATCTCAGAAACCGAAATTGCGAACAATGCAAGTCCAACTCTCTCTGAATTGAGAATTAAAAAGTCAAAACTTTTTGACAAGATAAATTCTACTTTAAATATTTTACTCACAAAATATAAAGATAAACTACAAGAGCCAGTTATCACTATGAAAAACAATAGGTATTGTTTACCTTTTAAATCAGAATATAGATCGCGGATAAGAGGTGTAGTTCAAGATGCAAGCAATTCAAATTTTACTGTTTTCATTGAACCTATGGAAATAATTGAATTGTCAAACGAAATATCAAATATTACAATCCTAGAAAATGAAGAAATATATAAAATTCTTTTAGACCTTACAAAGAGAATTAACAACTATGTAGTAGATATAAAAAAAGATATTTATATATTAGATACTTTAGATTTTATATTTGCAAAAGCAAAATATGCAAGAAAGAATAAACACACAAAGCCAACAATTTCAAAAGACAAATATATAAATTTAAAAAATGCAAAGCACCCTTTGATAAGTGAAAATTTTATACCTCTATCTGTTGAATTAAAAAATGACAAAAATATATTAATCATAACTGGTCCAAACACTGGTGGCAAAACTGTTTTTTTAAAAACTTTAGGCCTTATTCACTTGATGGGGTTATCTGGTCTATTTATCCCTGCCGATGAAAATTCCACCATCTCAAATTTTGACAACATATATATAGATATAGGTGATGAGCAAAGTATAGAGCAAAATCTATCTACTTTTTCTGCCCACATGAAAAACATTATAAACATAATAAAAAACGCAACCGAAAATTCCCTCTGTATAATAGACGAAATTTGCACTGGCACAGACCCCATAGAAGGTGCAAAACTC
>CAMJKC010000009.1 GCA_946406305.1 uncultured Lachnospiraceae bacterium | reverse complement strand
CAGTAATTGTGGCTACAACATATACTCTTAGTATGTTTTCAAAATCAACATTTATTTTTCTGTTTAGGTCATCTTTACATTTTTCATACACTTCTTTATCTTTATAGTTTGATGGTATAAAACTCATAAATTCTCTTATTTTATTATATAAAATATTATCAGCATAAAAACAATCAATAAGCATAGTTTCTTTTAATGATTTACTTTCACCACTTCTATTATCAATATTATCTTCAATTGTCACTGGAGGAATTGTCCACATTGATGCATTATTTTCATCAACAAAAACAAAATCACAATTATTTGCAATAGTTGCCATTCCACCATTACATTTGCCAGAAATAATTGCAATTTGTGAAACTTTACCATGTGCTATTGATTGTAATTTTATTATTTCACCATATAAACTATATATAATATAATTATTCTCTAAACTTACTCCATTATTATCAATTATGTATAAAATTGGTGCTCCCATACTAATTGCCATTTTATAAATTTTTTTAATTTTTTCAACAGAACTTAATTTTATCATTGCATTTTCTTCAGCAATTACATATACCAATTTATCATTTATTGTCCCATATCCAGTATGGATAGTCTCGTCTTGTTCAAAAAATAATTCTATAAAACTTCCATCATCTAATATTTTTTTTATATTTGTAATACTCTTTTCCATAAATCCTCCATTGGAATATGATATAATTAAACTTTTACAAGTTTAGCATATGCTGCAAACATAGTTTTTGGTTCATCATAATCATCAAATTTTATAACGATTTCATAATCCCTTTCCATTTCTTCTATTTTTAATACAGTTCCTTCACCAAATTTTATATGACTTACTCTATCGCCAACTTCATAAGATAGTTTATCTTCTTTTTTTAATTCTTTACCAGTTATATAAATATTATCAAAGTTTGAAACCTTTATTTTATTATAATTAAATTCCTTTTTACTTACAACATTCTTTTTATAACTATTTTGATAGAAAAAAGAATCATTATATATATTATTATTAAATTCTTTTTTATCAAGTAATTCTTCATCAATTTCATCAATAAAACGACTCTTTTCAGAAAATATTATCTGACCATTTCCCCATCTACTTTTTGAAAAACTTAATGATAAATTATTTTTTGCTCTTGTTATTCCAACATAAAAGAGCCTTCTTTCTTCTTCAATATCACCTTCTTCAATTGACCTTTGACTTGGAAACAAATTTTCATTTAAGCCAACTATATATACATTATCATATTCAAGCCCTTTTGATGCATGAAGAGTCATAAGCGTAATTTTATCAGAAACAGCATTAATATTATCTGTAGTAGCAATTAAAGAAATATCATATAAAAATTCTTGTAACAAATTTATATCGCTGACATCTTCTATAACATCCTGATTGCTATTAATAAAAGTATCTTTAAATACATCTGCAACCCTATTTAGTTCATCAATATTTTCAATTCTCTCTTTACCTTCGTCTTTACCAAATTCCAAAATTAGATTTTCATCATATTTTGCTTCAAATCTAATTATATCTATCATATCTTTAATTTCATTTGCTTTTTCAATTTTTTCAATTACATTAACAAATTCTAAAATACTTTCTTTAGTTTTACCCTTTATCCCTATTTCATCAGCATTTTTTAAGGCTAATAATATATCAATATTTTTATCAGATGCATATTTGATAATTTTATTTTTTGTTATTTCTCCGATTCCTCTTTTAGGTTCATTTATAATTCTATCAAAAGCAACAATATTGTTTTTATTTGCCGCAAAACTTAAATATGACAAAATATCTTTTATTTCTTTTCTTTGATAAAAGCTCACATCTCCAATTAAAATATATGGCACACCTTGTTTTACACATTGTTCTTCAAGCACACGAGATTGAAAATTTGTTCTATATAATATTGCTGTATTTTTATAATCACCAATTTTTTTTATATTTTCAACTGTAAAAAATGCTTCACTTTGATCTGTATCATACTCATATAATTTTACCTTTATGCCATCTCCATTTTCTGACCAAAGATTTTTTCCTTTTCTATCTATGTTATTTTTATTTATACAGTTTGCAACTTTTAAAATATTATTTGTTGACCTATAATTTTGAGTTAATTTAATTAGTTTTGAATTTTTGAAACTCTTTTCAAAGTTTAAAATATTTTTTATGTCTGCTCCCCTAAATTTATATATACTTTGATCATCATCTCCTACAACTGTTAATTTTGTGTCATCTGAACACATAAGATTTATTAAATCAAATTGAATAATATTTGTATCTTGATATTCATCAACTAATATATATTTAAATTGGTTTTGTAATTCAAATTTTACTTTTTCATTATTCTTTAGTAATTTGACACAATTTATAAGCATATCATCAAAATCCATTATGTTTAATTTTTGCATTTTTTCACAGTATATCTTAAAACATTCAGATTTAATCTTTTCATTTTTATCATGCATTTTTTTTGCTTCTTCCATCTTCTCTTCTGCCGTAATATTATGATTTTTACAATATGAAATATAAGAAGCAATTGTACTTTCTTTTATTTTTTCTTTTTCCTTATCTAATTCTTTTAAAATTTCTTTTATAAATTTTTTTTGCTCATCAGTGTCATATATAGTAAAATTATTTTCATATTCTGTATATTGTATATATTTTCTTAAAACTCTTCCACAAAATTTATGAAAAGTTGTTACCAATACTTTATTTTTATTTTCAATTAAACTATCTACCCTATTTTTCATTTCATCTGCTGCTTTATTTGTAAAAGTTATTCCAAGTATTTGATATGGGTTTACACCTTTTTCAATAAGATATGCAATTTTATATGTCAGGACTCTTGTTTTTCCAGTTCCTGCTCCAGCTATTATTAAAAGTGGACCATCATTGTATTTAACTGCCTCTATTTGTTCTTTATTTAAAATTGAAAAATCCATCTACATCTCCATTTTTATATTTTAATATCTGATAAAATTTTATTTATTGCCAACTTTACACAATTTGCAGTATCACTTGAAATCATTGAAATTTGTCCATTTATACTTTCTGCAATTTCTCCAGCAAGTCCATTTATATATGCAGAAACTGCGACTGCAAGTAAAATATTATTAATATTATATCCAACTATTGAAGATATAATTCCTGATAACACATCTCCACTACCTGCTGTTGCCATTCCACTGCAACCTTTATCTATTATATAGGTTTCTTCTCCATTAGTGACAACTGTGTTTGTGCCTTTTAATAATAAAAAACATTTTGTATCTCTTGCAAATTTTTCAGCAATTTTAATGTTATTGTTTTTTATAAATTCTATATCATTATACATATCATCTTTATAAAAAGATAATAATAATTTTTTAAATTCATAAAAATGTGGAGTTAAAATTGTTTTATATTTAAAATCTTTAAAACCAATTTTTGATAAAACAGTGATTCCATCTGCATCAATAATTTTAATTTTATCTTCTCTAACTAATAAATACCTTATTGCTTTTTCTACTTCTATACTAATACCTATTCCCATTCCAATGGCAACGACTCGAACATTTTTAATTAATTCAGAAAATTCATCTTCAACAAAAATCAAATCATAATCACTATCACTGAGTGGAAAATAAGTAGATTCTAAAATATTTTTTGCAAGATATGGATAAAGTCCTTTTGGAGTAGCTATCTTACAGACACCAGCCCCAGCCCTCATTGATACGGCACCAAGCTCTGATAATTTAATTGCTCCAATGTATTTTTTACTTCCACCTATTAGGGCAATGTATCCAAAATCTCCCTTGTTTGAATCCTTTTTTCTTTTATATAAAATATTTGAAAAATCTTCATCAGTTATTTTTAATATACTCATTAATTCACAACTCTTTTAAATTTTTTTTGAAAATCATATTCAGTCATTTCTACTATTGTAGGCCTTCCATGTGGACAATTGTATGGATTATCAAGTGAAAATAATTCTTCAATTAGTTTTTTTACTTCAATATCAAGCAATTTTGTATTTCCTTTAATTGCTGTTTTGCAAGATATTGAAGCAATTTTATCATTTATACTATCATAACCAAAAAGTGTTTTTTCTTTTGAAAAATTGTCAATCATATCCATTAATAATTCTTTTCTACCAATAGATAATATTACAAGTGGAACTGAATCTACAATAATATCTTTATCACCAAACAATTCTATATGAAATCCTGCTTTTTTAAAATACTCCATATTTTCAGTTACTGTTTCATATTCTGCTGTTGTAAGTGTTAAAATTATAGGCATTATCTTCTGAGTCTCAACTATGCCACTATTTAATTGCATTAAAAACTTTTCATAGTTAATTTTTTCATGAGCAGCATGTTGGTCAATTATATATATTTTATCCTTACATTCAATGATTATATATGTGTTAAAAACTTGACCTACATATTTATAATTATTTAAAATATCACTTTTTAATTTTTTATCATCATTAAATATTATATTAGGTATATTTTTTTCATTATTATTTGAATTATTATTTTTAGAATTATTATTTTCTATATTATTTTTTTTATTCTCAATATATGGTTTATTATATATTCTTTCATCATTTTCTTTTTTATATGTTTTTTGTAAATTATTATCATCATAATCAGACAAAGATTTAATATTTGAAATTTCTATTTCTTCTTCATCTTCTTTTTTCGTAATAAACATTGGGTTAGATTCATAGTCACCATCATTTAATATTAAATTACTTTTTTCTAATTCATTTTTTATAGTGTTATAAATTGCTTCATATACAAGATTTTCATTTGTAAATCTTACTTCTAATTTTTGTGGATGAACATTTACATCAATAGTATCTTGTAATATATCTATGTTTATTATTGATAATGGAAATTTATGCATTAAAAGATATGGTTTATATGCAGACTCTACTGATTTTTTTATCATATCATTTTTTATATATCTTTTATTTACAAAAAATATCTCATCATTTCTATTATTTCTATACAAACTTGGCTTGCCTATAATTGCATTAATTTTTATACCATTATAATTATTATTTATTAAAAAAGTATTATCATATATTTCCTTGCCATAAAGTGTATAAATAATATTTCTTAAATTATTATCACCACTACTTGAAAATTTTTCAATATCATCTTCTACATATTTAAAACTAATATTAGGATTAGCAAGAGCCATTTTCTCTATCATGTCTTTTATTAAACTTGCTTCAACAGTATTCTTTTTTAAGAATTTTTTTCTAACAGGCATATTGTTAAATAAATCATTGATTGAAACAGTTGTTCCATCAACGCCAGGTGAAATTAAAACATCACTTAAAACACCATACTGATTTGATATTTTATATGCATTGTTAGACTTTTCCGTCTTGCTAACTATATAAGCAGAAGAAGCAATACCTATACTAAATAGTGCTTCTCCTCTAAAACCATATGATGAAATTTGATATATATCATTTATATTATTGATTTTTGATGTCGCATGGCTTAAAAAAACTGACTTCATATCATTATAATCAATCCCAAAACCATTATCAGTTACTGTAATATTTTTTATACCACCTTCAGCAATCTTTATAACAATTCTTGTTGCATTTGCATCTATAGAATTTTCAATTAATTCTTTAACTATATTAACTGGTCTTTCTATAACTTCTCCAGCAGCAATTTTATTTATTGTTTCTTCATTTAATATTTTTATCATTCACTTTTTTTCTCTCTGAGCATTAATTTATTTATAATTTCTTTCGGATTTTTATTGTTGTTTATTATTTCATTTATACCATTACATATTGGCATATCAATATTATACTTTTTCATAATTCTTATAACAGATGGTAAAACATTAATTCCTTCAACGACCATACCTACCTTCTTAATTGCTTCATCTATAGATAACCCTTCACCAATATATTTACCACATCTATTATTTCTACTGTGTTCACTTGTTGCTGTTACTATTAAATCTCCAACTCCAGCCAATCCATAAAATGTTTCAATATTACAATTAAACACACTTCCCATTCTAACCATTTCTTTTAACCCACGAGTTATAATTGCTGCTTTTAAATTGTCTCCATAACCTACACCTGTTGATATTCCACAAGCAAGTGCAAATACATTTTTAAATGCTCCACAAAATTCAACACCTTTTATATCTTCATTTGTATATACTCTAAAATATTCATTCATAAATACATTTTGAACTAATAAAGCCGCTTCTTTATCTTTACTTGCGGCAACAATAGCAGTAGGCATATCAAGCCCCACTTCTTCCGCATGTGTCGGACCAGATAATGCAACTACTTTTACATTTTTAAAACTTTTATTTTTAATTTCATCTTCTATAACTTCCGACATTACATAATCTGTTCCAAATTCTATACCTTTTGCCACTACAACTATAATAGTATTATCTTTTATATATTCTTTTATTTTGTTAACAACTTCTCTTACATAATTTGATGCTACTGCAATCACTATCAATTCAGTATCTTTTAAAACAAACTCAAAATCTGAACTATACTCTATTCCGCTTTGAAGAATAACATTAGGTAAAGTATTAATCTTATTATTTTCTTTTAATTGGTTTAATACTTCTTTTGAATGTGCCCATATTTTTAAATTATGTCCATTATTTTTTAAAAGCCTTGAAAGTGCAACTCCAAAACTTCCAGCTCCAATTACAGAAATATTCAATTCTTACTCCTACTTTTTTTACTATTTTCTAAACATGCATTTATAAACCCTTTAAACAAAGGATGTGGATTGTTTGGCCTTGATTTAAATTCAGGATGACTTTGAGTAGCAACAAAAAAAGGATGGTCTTTATATTCTATCATTTCAACAATTCGTCCATCTGGTGAGAGTCCAGATAAGATAACTCCATTTTTTATTAAATCTTCTCTATATGCATTATTAAACTCATATCTATGCCTATGTCTTTCATTAATATTTTGTGTTCCAAATAATTTATAACATTTTGAACTTTTATCTAACACACAAGGATAACTTCCAAGTCGTAAAGTTCCACCTATATCTTCAACTCCAATTTTATCTGGTAACAAATCTATTACAGGATTTTGTGTCCTAATATCAAATTCAATAGAATTTGCATCTTTATGTCCTATTACATTTCTAACAAATTCAATAAGTGCAATTTGCATTCCAAGACATATTCCTAAATATGGAACATTATTTTCTCTTGCATATTTTGCAGCAAGCATTATACCTTCAATACCTCTTTTCCCAAAACCACCAGGGACTATTATTCCATCAATATTTTTAAATTCCTTTTTTACATTTGTTTCAGTTAATTTTTCTATTTCAGTCCATTTTATATTGATTTTTGCTTTATAAGTTCCTCCAGCTGCTTTAAGTGCTTCAACAACAGATATATATGCATCATGTAATGAAGAATATTTTCCAACTAAAGCAATGTTTAATTCATATTTTGGATTTTTTAAATTGTCTAACATTTTTTTCCAATCTTTTAAATCAGGTTCTCTATCTTTTAAATTCAGACATTTTAAAGCAGATTTTGCAAGTCCAGCTTTTTCTAAAATTAAAGGTAATTCATATAAAATTTCAACATCCTTATTTTCTATTACATTTTCTACTGGAACATTACAAAAAAGAGAGATTTTTGATCTCATATGTAAATCTAATGGATATTCTGTTCTACACACCAAGATATCTGGTTGTATTCCCATACCTTGTAAGCTTTTAACAGACATTTGAGTTGGCTTAGTTTTTAATTCTTCTGAAACTTTTAAATATGGTATAAGAGTAACATGTATAAGTATTGCATTTCCTTGTCCTACTTCAAGTTTAAACTGTCTTATTGCTTCTAAAAAAGGCTGTGACTCTATGTCTCCAACAGTTCCACCAACTTCAATGATTACAATTTCTGTATTTTTTTCATTTACTTGTGTATTTTTATAGAAACTTGTTTTAATTTCATTTGTAATATGAGGAATAACTTGGACAGTTCCTCCACCATAATCACCATGTCTTTCTTTATTTAGAACAGACCAATATATTTTTCCAGAAGTGACATTAGACCTTTTTGTGAGAGATTCGTCTATGAATCTTTCGTAGTGTCCAAGGTCTAAATCTGTTTCTGCACCATCATCGGTTACAAAAACCTCTCCATGTTGTATGGGATTCATAGTCCCTGGATCAATATTTATATAAGGATCAAATTTTTGCATGGTTACTTTATAACCTCTTGCTTTCAAAAGCCTACCTAAAGAAGCAGCTGTAATCCCTTTACCAAGACCAGATACTACTCCCCCTGTAACAAAAACATACTTTACTGCCATACTTTCCCCCAAAAAAATATATTATTAATATTATAAAATAAATAAAAATACTTTACAAGTCAAATAATTATTAATTTACTATCTTTTATTACTATTTTATGGTATTATATGATTATGGTTAATAATTTAAGTGAATATATGAAAAAAATGAATGAAAAAACAGAATCTCCACTTGCATATAGAATGAGAGCTAAAACTTTATCTGATATAATAGGCCAAGAAGATATACTTGGCAAAAACAAATTATTATATAAAATGATACAAACTGACTCAATTAGTTCTATAATTTTATATGGTCCTCCAGGTTGTGGAAAGACAACTATAGCAAAAGTCATTGCCAATACGACAAAGTCTAATTTCATACAACTAAATGCAACCAATGCAACCAAAAAAGATATGGAAGATACTATAAATTTTGCCAAAGAAGAATTTTCTCTTTATAATAATAAAAATATTTTATTTATTGATGAAATACATAGGTTTAATAAAAATCAACAGGACTACTTATTACCTTTTGTAGAAGATGGCACTATTATACTTATTGGAGCAACAACTGAAAATCCATATTTTGAGGTTAATAATGCATTATTATCAAGGTCAAGGATTTTTGAATTAAAACCACTAACCAATGATAATATTAAAAAACTAATAGATAAATCTATAACTGATGATGAAGCAGGTTTAAAATATTTAAATATTAAAATTGATGAAGAAGCAAAAAATTTCATTGCTGATATGTCAAACGGCGATGCAAGAATTGCATTAAATGCCATAGAACTTGCAAGCAAAACAACAGAAAGAAGTGATGATAATTATATTCACATAACTTTAGATGTAGCAAAAGATTGTATTGGAAAACATGTTCAATATTATGATAAGGATGGAGATAATCATTATGATATTATCTCAGCATTTATAAAATCTATGCGAGGCTCTGACCCTAATGCTACTTTATATTATCTTGCGAGAATGCTAAAATCTGGAGAAGATATAAAATTCATTGCAAGAAGAATAATGATATGTGCAAGTGAAGATGTCGGTCTTATGGACCCAATGGCAATTGTCATTGCCACAAACTGTGCTCTTGCTGTTGAAAGAGTTGGAATGCCAGAAGCGAATTTAATATTAACTGAAGCGGCACTCTATGTTGCTAAAGCAAAAAAATCAAATCTATGTTGTTCTATTTTTGAAGCAGAAAAACTTGTTGAAGAAACCGGTAATTTGCCTATTCCTAAATATTTACAAAGCACTGGATATAAGGGTGCAAAAGAATTAAATAGAGGAATTGGCTACAAATATCCACATGACTATAAAGACCACTATGTAAAACAACAATATTTACCTGATAAAATCAAAGATATAAACTTAGTAGATTTTAGTGAATTAAATAACTAATTTTAAGTTTTTTCAAATGTTAACCTTTTTGTATCAGATAAAATATTATCTTTAACATTTATATCTATTGTGCCACAATATGTAAATCCCAATTTTTTTAATAAATTTCTCATTGGTATATTATTCTCATGTGTATCTATTCTAACATGATGACAATCATTGTAAACCCAGTTTATAATAAATTCCCCAACTCCTTTTACTTCTCCACTTGATGCTAATCTATGTATAACACCATAAGGAGTATCTGAAATCCATATATTGTTATAATTTTTATATGTATCATCTTCTATACCATATGTATAATAAAAACAACCAACTATTTTTTCTTCATGTGTTAAAACATAATGGTTTTTATTTTTTATGTCATTTTTTATAATTTCAATTGGTGGCCAGTTATCTCCCCACTGAGTTCCATTTCCATTTAGTTTCATAAAAGAACGAGCTTTTTCATATACAAACATTATATCAGAAATATCTTTTTCTGTTGATTTTCGTATTTTCATGATTTTACCTTTAATTTTTATATTTACCTATATAACTATATAAATATGTTTTTATCATTCCATTGTATAATTTTCTATTTTTACTTTCTCTTCCCAAATATTTTTTAATTTTTTCATTTGAAGAAATGACATACATACTCCAAGAATCAAGACTCTTATACAATTTATTAAGACCATTATATGCATTATTAACTACATCTATATCACTTATTCTTTCACCATAAGGTGGATTCGTTATAATAAAACCATATTTTTCTTTATTAAACACTTTGTTGATTTCTTTATGTTCAAAATGTATTAGATTATCAACTTTTGCAATTTTTGCATTTTTTAAACATATATCAATCATATTACTATCGTAATCATATCCATATAATTTAATTTCATTACTTTCAATATATTCATAATCTATTATTTTTTTATAATACTCTCTTTGCTCATTCCATTCATTTTTTTTGAACTGTATCCAATCTTCACAATAAAAGTTTCTATTAATTCCAGGATAAATATTTGCAGCCATCATTGCGGCTTCTATTAAAAAAGTACCACTTCCACAAAATGGATCAAGAATAATTCTACCCCTTTTATATGGAGTTAAATATATAATTGCTGATGCTAATGTCTCTTCAATAGGTGCAATTCCTGCTGTTTTTCTATATCCTCTTTTATGTAAACTTTCTCCTGTAGTATCGAGTCTTATAGAACAATTATTTTTATAGAATTTTACCCTAAAAACGTATTTATTGTTTTTTTCTGGTAGATAATTAGTATTGTAAATTGCCATAAGTCTATCAACGATTGCTTTTTTTACAATAGACTGAATACTTGTTGAAGAATGAAGAGTTGAAAATTTATCTTGATTTGCTTTCTTAATTATAAAAATATCATTTATTCCTACAAAATCTTCAAATTTTAAACTTTTTGTATTTTGATACAACTCTTCAAATGTAGTAGCCTTAAATTCTCCTATTTCAATCATAACTCGTTCACAAGTTCTTAGGCATAAATTTAATTTTATTACATCACTAAAATTACCAATTACTGTAACCTCACCATCAACAACACTATTGATTTGATATCCTAAATTTATAAGCTCTCTCTTTGCTACACTTTCAAGCCCAAAATGACATGGTAATATAATTTTAAAATGTGAACTATTCTGCATTATTTATTTTTAACAACTTCACTTAAAGCAACAATATTACTTGTAAGACTACTTATATCACTTGAAACAACAATCTTAGTTGCTTGACCATTTGCTAAGTCTTTTACACTTTTTATTGCTTGTAATTTTATATATTCTTGACTTGGTTTTTGTTCATTTATAACTCTTATTGCTTCTGCCTCTGCTTTTGCAACAAGTTCTATTGCCTTTGCTTTTGCTTCCGCTTCCATGAGCATTGCATCTTTTTTACCTTCTGCAATTGTTATATCTTTTTGTTTTAGAGCTTCTGCTTCAAGGATTGTGGCTCTTTTTTCCCTCTCTGCCTTCATTTGTCTATCCATTGCCTCTTTAATTTCAGCAGGTGGCATAATATTCTTTATTTCTAATCTTGTAACTTTTATTCCCCATACATCTGTAGCTTCATCAACTTCTTTTAATAAATGACCATTTATTTTATCCCTTGCTGTAAGTAGTTCATCAAGCTCCATAGTTCCAACAATATTCCTAAGAGTAGTTGCAGTTATTTTTTCAATTGCTTCTACACCATTTTGAATCATATATGTATTCTTATAACTATCAAATACTTTACAATATACAACAGTATCTATCATCATTGTTACATTATCTTTTGTTATTACTGATTGTGGTGGAAAGTCATGTATATGTTCTTTTAAATTTACTTTGTTCCTAATATGTTGAATGAAAGGAATTTTAAAATTAATTCCTGCTCTCATAGTGTGATGATATTTACCTAATTGTTCAATAATAAATTCATATTGTTCAGATACAATAACTAAATTTGGTAATATGAGTATAATAATTACAAATATGACAATAAATAATTGCATAAACACCTCCTATTTATGATATATTTCATTTTTTTCTATTTTTAATATTCTATATATCTGCTCTAATAATATGACTCTAAATAACATATGTGGAAAAGTGAGTTTAGAAAAACTAAATACATAGTCAACATATTTTTTTAATTTTTCATTTACCCCATATGAGCCACCTATAAAAAAATAAAACTCTATTTTTCCAGAATTTTTTAAATTTTCATAATGTTCATATAATGAGATAGTATCAAATGTCTTTCCATTTATATCAAGTAAAATAAAAATTCTTTTTTGTGATTTGCCAACACCTTTAATATATTCAATAAAATTATTACTTTCTGTATCTATAGCCTTTTTTATACTGCTTTCATTAGAATCATTTATTTTTTCTTCTTTAAATTCAACTATTTCAATATTTGCATATTTGTTTATTCTTGACTCATAATCATATATCGCATCAGTTATATATTTTAATTTTATTTTTCCAACACAACAAATAAAAAACTTTATCAAAATTATTAAATTTAGAGCTATAATGTTACTACTCTACAAATCTCCTTTTTTATGATAACAAATAATTATTTTATACTGATTTTTTTATACTTTTTAGTTTCAATTTTATCTTTTAAAATCTTATTAAAGTATAATTTACTTTTTGCAATTAATAATTTATTCTCATGTGTTAATTTTTTTATTGCACTTTCAAGTTTACTTGCATAAGCTCTGTTTTCTGCAATATAAAGTGCTATTATTTTTATTGGTTTAAACGATTTTGTAAACTTAGCACCTACTTTCTTATATTTATGCTCAGTAAATCTTCTTTTATAATCTGTAGTAATGCCAGTATATAGTTTATCATCTTCACATAAAATAATATATATATAATACATACTAAAAAGTTGATAAATACCTTGACAGAGATGTTATAGAATTTGCCCCATCACTACATGCAGTTATAACTTGATACAGTTGTTTTGTTCTCACATCGCCACATCCATATATTCCTTTTACACTACTCTCACAATCTTCTCCTGCAACAATATACCCATTCTTTGTTTCAACTATATTACTTATAAATTCAGTATTTGGAATATTTCCTATTGCTACAAAAAATCCATCTACATCAAGAACCATATCGTTAGACAAAACTAATTTTTCTATTTTGTTTTCGCCTTGAATATTTTTTACTGATGTGTTAAATAGAATTTCAACATTTGAAAGTTTTAAAATTTCTTCTTGTAAAATTTTATCTGCTTTCATTTTATCTTTTCTTATTATTAAATATACTTTTTTACAAATTCTACTTAAAAAAATTGAATCTTCTACTGCAACATTACCACTACCTATTACTGCAACTGTTTTATCTTTGTAAAAAGCTCCATCACAAGTTGCACAATATGAGAGCCCCATTCCAACATACTTATCTTCATTATCTATTCCTAGTTTTTTAGGTTTAGCACCTGTTGCCACAATTACAGTTTTTGACTTATATGATTTTTTTTTGGTTATAACATTTTTAACTTTATCATCTTCAATTTTAATATCTATTACCTTTTCATTAATAACATCAATATTAAAATACTTTAAATGCTCATTAAAATTATTATATAAATCACTGCCTGATAGTTTAAAAAAACCAGTATAATTATCTATATCATATGTATTTAATATTTGGCTATCAACTTCATAAGGGTTTTTCAAAACTATAAAATTAAGTCCAGCTCTCTTTGCATAAATTGCTGCTGTTACTCCTGCAGGACCTTTTCCTATTATGATTAAATCTAATAAACTTTCCATATTTTGCCTCCTCTTATGTTAAGCCATTATTAATATAAATAATCTCACCTGATTTATATTTATGGTTTGATATAGTATTGTATATAATATCTGCTATTTCATTTTTATTTAAAAAACTATTGTTTTTAAGATTCTTTAATATGACTTTTTTATCTTCTTCAGAAAAAATATTATTCATATCAGTATCAACAGCGCCTAAAGAAAAACATATAAAATCTAAATTCTCATATTCTTTTGATAAAGATTTTGTAAAATTTTCCACTGCAGCTTTAGTCAACGAATATATACTTTCCATACTTGAACCAACTAATCCCCAAACTGAACTAATATTTACAACAATGCCTTGATTATTTTTAAGATTCTTTTTAATAAAAAATTTTGTAGTAAATATAGTTTGAGACAAATTACTATCTATAACTTCATTGTATTCATCTTCATTTACATCTATTAATAGTTTTCTATATGCTACACTTGCATTGTTTATTAATATATATATATCATCAATCTTTTCTATGTCTTGATATTCAATTTGACCTTTTTTTATGTATACTTTGACATTATCTTTATATTCAAGTTCATTTTTTAAATCACATAATAAATTATAATTATTCTTACAATTTAAAATTAAATTATATTTATGGCTCGCAAAAGTAATTGCTAATTCTCTTCCTATGCCTCTGCTCGCTCCTGTAATTATAGCATACATTTTATAAACCTACTCTGATAAAATTTTTTTCCAAGCCTCTGTATAAACTGATTCGAAATCTCCAATATCTTTATACATTTCATATTTGTTCGTTTTTTCAATATTTGGGAAAACAGCTTCATCACTTAAAAGATTTTTATCTATCATTTTGTTCATTGTTTCTAAATTTGGTATACCATATGTCATATATTGAAAATTTATATATGCAATATCTGGTCTTGACATAAAATCTATCCATTTTATTGCTAGCTGTTTGCTTTTTGAATTGCTTGGAATAACCCAGGCATCTATAGTAAGATTAACACCTTCCTCTGGTAAAATATATTCAAAAACAAAATCAGTATTCTCAGTTTCTTTTTTTATATATTCAACTTCTCCACTATAAGTAACACCAATAGCTGCTTCTCCATTTATCATTTTATCTCTAACTTGGTCTATAACGTATGCTTGAACTAAAGATTTTTGTTTTATCAAATCTTTTGTGGCTATATCTATTTCTTTAAGATTTGTAGTATTCATAGAAAAATTATTCTTTTTTAATCCAACCATTAACAAATCTCTTTTTGCTTCTTGCATTAAAATTTCATTTTTATAATACTCTTTCCATAAATCAGACCATGATGTGGGATATGGCAATTTTTTTTCATCAAGCAAAGTTTTATTATAAATTATACCTATAGTTGAATATACATATGGAATTGCATATTTATTATCAGTATCAAAAGATTTCATTAAATTTAAAACTCTTTCATCTAAATATTTAAAATTATCAAGTTCGTTTTCATAATCAATTCTAGCAATTAGATTTTTATTTATCATTTTTTCAATCATATAGTCTGTAGGACATATTACATCATAAACTCTTGCACTGTTTTCAACAATTGGAAGCATTTCTTCATTTGT
The DNA here is from genome assembly GCA_946406305.1 of uncultured Lachnospiraceae bacterium. GTDB lineage: Bacteria > Bacillota > Clostridia > Lachnospirales > Lachnospiraceae > UBA3633. Next base: position 4,460 of record CAMJKC010000009.1, on the reverse strand, counting down.
ATCAAAAGTATCATATATTACTTTTACTCCATATTCATCTTCAAACATTGATATGGTTTTTTCATCAATGTATAAACCCCAATTGTATACATATAAAACATCTTTCTTATCACAAGAAATTAAACTAAAAAAAATAAAAAAAGTAATTATACAATATAAAAATTTTTTAATTATCTTCTTTTTATTCAACATCTAATTTTAAAACGGACATGAATGCACTTTGCGGTATTTCAACTGTACCAAATTGCTTCATTCGTCTTTTACCTTCTTTTTGTTTTTCTAATAATTTTTTCTTTCTAGTAATATCTCCACCATAGCATTTTGCAAGAACATCCTTTCTAAGTGCTTTTATTGTTTCTCTTGCAATAATTTTCCCTCCAATTGCAGCCTGAACAGGAATTTCAAACAATTGTCTTGGAATCTCATCTTTTAGCTTTTCACACATTTTTCTGCCTCTATCTTCTGCACTTGTCCTATGAACTATAAATGATAATGCATCAATATTTTCTCTATTTACAAGTAAGTCAAGTTTTACTAAGTCAGATTTTCTATATTCTTTTAATGAATAATCAAAAGAAGCATATCCTTTTGAACAAGATTTCAAAACATCAAAAAAATCATAAATTATCTCATTAAGCGGCAATTCATATTTTAAAACTACTCTCGTTTCTTCTATATATTCCATAAATATATATGTTCCTCTTCTATCTTCACATAACTTCATAACATTTCCAACATATTCTTTTTTGACCATTATTTCACTATTTACTATCGGTTCCTCAAGATGATCGATAGAAGATACATCTGGTAAACTTGAAGGATTCGTAAGTTTTAAAAATTCACCATCTTTTTTATAAACATAGTATTCAACACTTGGAGCAGTAGTTAAAATATCTAAATTAAATTCTCTCTCAAGTCTCTCCTGTATAACATCTAAATGTAAAAGACCTAAGAATCCACATCTAAATCCAAATCCAAGTGCTACAGAATTTTCAGGCTCAAACTGAAGAGAAGCATCGTTCAATTTTAATTTCTCAAGTGCATCTCTTAAATCTGGATACTTATCACCTTCTATAGGGTAAATACCACAGTAAACCATTGGAGTTATTTTCTTATAACCTGGAAGTGGCAATGCTGGATTTTCTGCATATGTTACAGTATCTCCAACTCGTGTGTCAGAAATGTTTTTTATTGATGCTGTAAAATATCCAACATATCCAGGATATATTGCATCACACTTTATAAATTTACCTGCTCCGAATATTCCAACTTCCACCACTTCAAAAACTGCATTTGTTGCTAAAAGTTTAATCTTGGTTCCTTTTTCAATAATCCCATCTACTACACGAATAAAAACTATTACACCTTTGTATTGATCATATAGTGAATCAAAAATAAGTGCACGAAGTGGTTTATTTTCATCTCCAGTTGGAGGTGGAACTTTTTTTACAATGGCTTCTAGAACATCTTCAACATTTAATCCTGTTTTTGCAGAAATCATAGGAGCTTCTTCACAATCAAGGCCTATGACATCTTCAATTTCTTTTGCTACCCTCAAAGGCTCAGCAGCTTTTAAATCTATTTTATTTATTACTGGAATTATTTCCAAATTATGATCAAGAGCTAAATATACATTCGCTAAAGTTTGTGCTTCTATTCCTTGTGCAGCATCAACAATAAGCAAGGCACCTTCACAAGCAGCAAGTGAACGACTAACTTCATATGTAAAGTCAACATGACCTGGTGTATCTATTAAATTAAAAACATAATCTTTTCCATCTTTTGCATGATATTCAATACAAACAGATTGAGATTTAATAGTAATCCCCCTTTCTCTCTCTATATCCATATTGTCAAGAATTTGTTCTTTAATCTCCCTCTTACTTATAGTTCCTGTCATCTCAAGAATTCTATCTGCAAGTGTACTTTTTCCATGATCAATGTGTGCAATTATACAAAAATTTCTAATTAAATTTTTATCAAATTTTTTATTTATCATTTATTAGATAAAGATGTAACTCCTGGTAAATCTACTCCTTCTAAATACTCAAGTGTTGCACCACCACCAGTAGATACATGTGACACTTTATTTGCTAAACCAAATTTATTTATAGCAGAAGCACTATCACCTCCACCAACGATTGTTGTAGCATTTTTAAGTGTTGACATAGTTCTTGCAACACAGTATGTTCCAAGTGCAAATTTTACATTTTCAAAAAGTCCCATAGGTCCATTCCAAATAACTGTTTTAGCACTTCTTATATGTTTCATAAATAATCTTATTGTGTCCTCACCTATATCAAGTCCCATGAAGTTCTCATCCATCTCTCCAACTTTAAATCTTTTAACAACAACATTTTTATTTGTTATAGGATTTGGAAATTCATTTGAACAATAATTATCTATTGGTAGAATCAATTTTTTATTCAATTTTTTTGCCTTTTGTATCATTTCTAAGCAATAAGGAATTTTTTCATCATCAACTAAAGACTTTCCTACTGCATATCCTTCTGCTTTTAAGAAAGTGTATGCCATGCCACCACCAATTAAAATAGTATCACATTTATTTAAAAGTTCATCTATAACTTTAAGTTTATCCGAAATTTTTGCTCCACCCAAAATTGCAACAAAAGGTCTTACTGGTTTTTCTATTGCATTCATAAGGTTGTCAATTTCTTTTTTCATTAAATAACCAGCAACACTATTCTCTACAAACTTTGTAACTCCAACATTTGAAGCATGTGCTCTATGTGCTGTACCAAATGCATCATCTACAAATATATCACAGAGCATTGCAAGTTCCATTGAAAAATTTTCTCCACATTCTACTTCATCTGGTCTAAGCCTTGTGTTTTCAAGTAAAATTATGTCACCTTCTTTCATCATTCTGACATAATTTTTTACTTCATCGTTTATAACTCTATCTGTAGATATAAATTTTACTTCTCTCTTTAATAACTCAGACAGTTTTTTAGATACAGGGTATAAACTTAATTTTTTTTCTGGCTTTCCTAAATGTGAGCATAGTATTATTTTTGCATTATCTTTAATCAATTTTTTTATAGTAGGAAGTGAAGCAACTATTCTTGTATCGTCACTTATTTCACCATTTATTATAGGAACATTGAAGTCACATCTTACTAATACTCTTTTTCCATTAAAATTTACGTCGTCAATAGTCTTTTTATTTAAAATATTCATATAAATCTCCTATTTTATAAGTGTAGCAAAATATTGAATAGTTTTAACCATTTGTGTTGCATATGAATTCTCATTGTCATACCAAGATACAACTTGAACTTCATATAGGCTGTCATCTATTTTGTTTACCATAGTTTGAGTTGCATCAAATAATGAGCCATAACTCATACCTATTACATCACTTGAAACAATTTGATCTTCTGTATATCCAAAAGAATCATTACTTGCTTTTTTCATAGTCTCGTTTATAGATTCTTTTGTAACATTTTTACCTTTTACTACAGCAAATAATAAAGTTGTAGAGCCAGTAGGTGTAGGAACTCTTTGTGCTGAACCAATTAACTTACCATTTAGTTCTGGAATAACAAGACCAATTGCCTTTGCTGCTCCAGTTGAGTTTGGCACAATATTTATAGCAGCACTTCTTGCTCTTCTCAAATCTCCTTTTCTATGTGGACCATCAAGTATCATTTGATCTCCAGTATATGCATGAATTGTTGACATTATACCAGATAAAATCTCATATTTGTCGTTTAGTGCCTTTGCCATTGGTGCAAGACAATTTGTAGTACAAGAAGCAGCTGATAAAATCTGATCATCTTTCTTTAAAGTTTTATGGTTTACATTATATACGATTGTCTTTAAATCATTACCTGCAGGAGCACTTATTACAACTTTCTTCGCACCAGCATTAATATGTGCCATAGATTTTTCTTTTGAACAATAAAAACCTGTACATTCTAAAACTATATCTATCTTTAAAGATTTCCAAGGTAATAAATTCGCATCAGCAATTTGTAAAAATTTAATTTTCTTCCCTTTTATAACAAGATTTTCATCATCAACTGATGTTTCATTACGATATTTAAATCCTCCTTGTGTTGAATCATATTTCAATAAATGTGTCAACATATTTTTGTCACCTAAATCATTTATAGCAACAACTTGAAAATTTTTGTCATCAAACATTTGTCTAAAACAAAGACGACCTATTCTTCCAAAACCATTAATAGCAACTCTTATAGCCATAAAAAAACCTCCATATATTTAAAAATTTTATAAACCATTTAATTCATTTTCAACATAATCTGCAATATTATTCACATGGTCAGCAATTCTTTCAAGATTACCAATTGTATCAATAAAAGCAATACCTGCTATTGTATTACATTCACCATTTGACATTCTTTTTATATGTATGTCTTTATATCTCTCTTCAATTTCATCAATTTCTTCTTCAAGGATTCTTGCTTTTTTTA
>CAMJKC010000008.1 GCA_946406305.1 uncultured Lachnospiraceae bacterium | reverse complement strand
CTACCACTTCTTCCATCGCCTTTGCTTCTGAATCAACCGTATATCTTGCATTCTTCCTTATTTACATATATCTATCAAATAAATATACACTTTTACATTGCTTATCTTTATATAGTCTTCTATTGAATTTGCCTTTCCTAAAAAAAATATTCAAATCTACTATATTTTTCTCTTCTATTCCTTTTTTGATGCTTTTTACACGTAACTCTTGCATTTCTTCCATTACTTGTTGTGTAATTTCTCTATTCATAGAAAAATACCACCTTTATATTTTTTTCAACAACTAATATAATAAAGGGTACTTCTTTTTATTCCAATATCTATTTCTTAAAAACCTACAAATATTTTACTCTATAAATAATAGTTTTAAATAATAATTTAATATAATTAAAACTTGAAAATCACCAGAACGAAACTTTGGCATAAAATTATGGTTTGACTATACAAAAAGTATTTAAAAATTTATATTTTTTTCTTTATCTCAACTATCAAAAATTGACAAAAAAATACTACTATTGTATAATTTTTTTATGAATTATAATTATAAAATTCTAAAAAATTTAAATACCCCAAATGATATAAAAAAATTAACTCTCAATGAACTAAATGAATTAGCAAAAGAGGTAAGAGATTTTATAATATATACAACAAGTGAAAATGGCGGACACTTGGCATCAAGTTTAGGTGCCGTTGAACTAACAATAGCCTTATTATATTGTTTTGATTTTAAAAATGATAAAATAATTTGGGATGTAGGTCATCAGACTTATGCTTATAAAATATTAACAGATAGAAAAAATAAATTCCATACATTAAGACAATTTAATGGTGTAAGTGGATTTCCAAAAAGGAAAGAAAGCATATATGATTCTTTTGACACTGGCCATAGTTCAACCTCAATATCTGCTGGCATGGGCATGTGTGTCGCAAGAGATAATAATAATGAAAATTTTAATGTTATCTCTGTGATAGGCGACGGAGCAATGACAGGTGGAATGGCATTTGAAGCACTTAATAATTTGTCTGAACTAAATAGTAAAATGATTGTCATACTAAATGACAATGAAATGTCTATTTCAAAAAGCAAAGGTGGGTTAAACAAAGCACTTCTCGGACTAAGGTCTTCAAGTAGTTATACTGAATCTAAAAAAAATCTCAAAAAAGTTCTTGAAAAATCTAATATAGGAATATTCATAAAAGAAATACTTATAACACTCGTAAATATAATTAAAGAGATTTTTATAAGAGAAGGGATGTTGTTTGAAAACTTAAATATCAATTATGTTGGACCAATAGATGGACATAATATTAAAAACATGATTAGTATATTTGATAAAGCAAAAAACAATAATGAACCAATACTTATACATATTAAGACATTGAAAGGCAAAGGATATAAACCTGCAGAAGAAAATCCAACATTTTATCATGGAATTGAACCATTTAATGTAGATACTGGTGAAATAAAAAATAAAACAAATAAAAAAACTTATACCAATTTTTTTTCAGAATCAGTTTTGGAACTTTCAAATAAAAATATTGTTGCAATTACTGCAGCAATGAAAGATGGTGTAGGGCTAAAATTCTTTGCAGAAAAATATCCAAATAAATTTTATGATGTCGGTATATGTGAACAACATGCTGTTACATTCGCAGCAGGTATGGCTACTCTTAACATTATACCAATAGTATGCATATACTCTTCTTTCTTACAACGAGCATTTGACCAAATTATACATGATGTATGTTTACAAAATTTACATGTCATATTTGCTATTGATAGAGCAGGAATCGTCGGAGCAGATGGTGAAACACATCAGGGGCTCTTTGATATATCTTTTTTAAGGCTAATACCAAACATTACAATCATGGCACCAAAAAATGGAAATGAATTAAAACAAATGATAAATTTCTCTGTAAATAAAATATCTACTCCTATTGCGATAAGATATCCAAGAGGCATAGCTTATGATGAATTAAATGAATTTGATAGCGAAATAATACTTGGAAAATCAGAAATTCTATATGACGAGGGCGATATATCACTATTTGCACTTGGTTCAATGGTAAAAACTGCAATAGAAGTGAGAAACAAATTAAAAAATATGAACATTGATTCAAGAATAATAAATGCTCGCTTCGCAAAACCTATTGATTATTTTATGATAGACACTATATGCAAAAAATCAAAAATAGTTTTAATATTAGAAGAAGGAATAAAAACTGGTGGCATTGGAGAAGAAATTGAAAACTATATAAATACTAAAAACTATGACACAAAAGTCATACTGATTTCAATAGATGACACTTTTATCCCACAAGGAAATGTAAACGAATTAAAAACTTATTTTAAAATAGATAGTGACAGTATAGTAAAAAAAATATTAGAGTATAACTAAACTCTAATATATTTATTAAACGAATAATTTAAATCTCCATATTTTTTTTCTTCACTATATTCTTTAATCCATACACTCTTATTAATCTTAGGAAAAAAAGTATCTGCAGCACATATTTTGTCAACTTCTGTTAAGTAAATAACATCTGAAAAATCTATAAGCATTTTATATATGCTCTCACCTCCGATGACAAAATGTTCTAGGCTTTTATATTTATCTAAAATTTCATTAAGTTCAACAATATTATTCACAAAATAAATTTTTGTATCATCATTTTCACTATTAAAATTTTTATAATTCAAAATCATTTTTTTATCATGTGTGAAAACAATATTAATTCTTCCCTTTAATGGTTTTTGTTCCCTAAAAGATAATAAAGTCTTTTTACCCATTATAACTACTTGCCCAAATGTTTTCTTTTTAAAAAACTCCATATCTTCTTTTAAAGATATGATGAGTTTTCCATCTTTTCCTATCCCCATATTTTTGTCAACACAAGCTATCATTATCATATCGCTACTGGAATATTCTTTATTTGTTCATGTGTGACATAGTCTTCTATAATTAAATCATCAATTGTAAAGTCATAAAAATTTTTAATATTTTTATTTAGTGAAACTTTTGGAGCTGGAAAAGGCTCTCTCTGAAGCATAGTTTTTATTATATCAACATGTCTATCATATATATGACAGTCTGCAATTACATGCAATAATTCACCAGGAATCATATCATTTACTTGAGCAAACATCATAAGTAAAAGAGCATATTGAACTACATTCCAATTGTTTGCTACTAATACATCACTTGACCTTTGATTTAAAACTGCATTCAAAACCAATTTTTCAGATTTTTTTTCTTTTGTCACATTAAAAGTCATAGAATAAGCACATGGATATAAATTCATTTCATTCAAATCACTATGTACATATATGTTTGTAATAATCCTCCTTGAATATGGATTATTTTTTAAATCATATAAGACTCTGTCAACTTGATCAAATTCTCCTTCTTTATATTTATGCTTTATTGATAATTGATAGCCATATGCTTTTCCTATAGTCCCATCGTCTCCAGCCCATTCATCCCAAATGTGAGTATTCAAATCAGCTATCTTGTTTGATTTTTTTTGCCATATCCAGAGTATTTCATCAAAAGCAGATTTAATACCTGTTTTTCTTATAGTAATAGCTGGAAATTCTTTTCTTAAATCATATCTATTTACTACACCAAATTTTTTTATAGTGTAAGCTACACTGCCATCTTGCCAATGTGGACGAACTTTTTCTCCTTTAGTGTCAGTTCCATTTTCTAATATTTCTTTACACATATTTTTAAAAATTATGTCAGCATAACTCATATAGAACTCCTATTTTGTAAGTTTTAAAGTTTCTCTTGCTATTGCAAGTTCTTCATTAGTTGGAATCAAAAAAACTTTTACTTTTGAATCGTCAGTTGAGATAAGCCTCTCTTCGCCTCTTATATCATTTCTCTCATCTGAAATTTTTACACCTAAATAACCTAAATAGTCACAAATTTCTTTTCTTGAATTTTTATCATTTTCTCCAACTCCTGCAGTAAAAGAAATAGCATCAACTCCATTCATAGCTGCTACATATGCACCTATGTATTTTGCCACTCTATATTTAAATGCCTTTAAAGCAACATCTGCCAAATGATTACCTTCATTTGCTGCATTTTCAACATCTCTAAAATCATTAGAAATACCACCACTCATTCCTAAGATTCCAGATTTCTTATTTAATATATTTAACACTTCATTTACATCTTTATTTTCCTTATTGCAAATATACTGAACTACAGCAGGGTCTATATCTCCTGACCTTGTCCCCATTATAAGACCTTCGAGCGGAGTAAGCCCCATTGATGTATCCACACACTTCCCTCCTATTGAAGCAGATACCGAACCTCCATTTCCAAGATGACACACAATAACTTTTGCATCTTTTGCTAAATTTCCAAACTTAATAGTTTCTTTTGATACAAAACTATGACTTGTCCCATGAAAACCATATTTTCTAATTCCATATTTTTCATAGTATTCATGTGGAATCGCATATAAATATGCTTTTTCATCCATGGCCATACCAAAAGTTGTATCAAAAACAGCAACATTTTTTTTAGTTGGTGCCACTTGTTCACAAGCTTCTATGCCCATTAGATTAGCTGGGTTGTGAAGTGGGCCAAGGTCAAAACAATCTTTTATAGCCTTCTTTACATTGTCATCAACCACAATAGATTCTGTAAATTTATTACCACCATGTAACACTCTATGACCTATGGCATATACCTCATCCATTGATTTTATAATCCCTGTATTTTTATCAAGTAAAGTTTCAAAAACCAACTCAACTGCATCTTTATGAGTAGGTAAATTCTTATTTATTTTTACTTTTTCACTTCCTGTTGCTTGATGAGTTAAAACAGAACCTTCTATTCCTATCCTCTCGCACAAACCTTTTGCCAATACCTTTTCATTTTCCATATCAATTAACTGATACTTAAGTGATGAACTTCCACAATTTAAAACAAGAATTTTCATACAATATAACCCTCCTTTGAACCAAATGCTGCATTTGCTTCATCTGTATCTATGTGCATTGCTAAACTATATTTATCACTAACTCTAACTACAACATCATCAAATACTACTTTTCTATCAGTACTATCTACACAAACCTTTACAATATCTCCATTTTTTACATTAAGCTCTTTTGCATCTTCTGGTGTAGCATGTATGTGCCTCTTTGCTGCTATTACAGCATGTTCACATTCAATTTCTCCATTAGGACCTATAATTTTACATTTTCCAGCTTCTTTTAAATCTCCAGACTCTTTTATAGGTGCTAAAAGTCCAACACTTCTTGCATCAGTTAAAGATATTTCAACTTGAGTATTATCTCTTACTGGTCCAAGTATAGACATATTTAACTCGCCTTTTTCTCCCACTACTTTTACTTTTTCTTCACAAGCAAATTGTCCAGGTTGTGATAAATCTTTTTTCTTTGTGAGTACATACCCTTTTCCAAAAAGAATATCTAAATCTTTTTGTGATAAATGGCAATGTCTTGCACTCGTTTCAACAATAAATTTTTTCATAACACATACTAAAAATTATTACTAAATAATAATTTTTAATTACCTCCTTCTATCTTATTTTTTAATTAAAAAGCTCTGGTCTATATTCAAAATGCATAGTATCATAATGATACCACCTTCCACCCCAAATAAATCCATTGTCTTCAAAAATTTTTACTAACTCAAGTGGAACTTTATTTTCCCATATTATTCTACTATTTTCATTAATTTCTCTTTGACTCCATGCCCAATATTCTGAAAGATTTGAATTTAAATCAATTGCAATTCCATAACTATGTGCAGATAGTTTATCCAACCCTCTTATTCGTCTATAATTATATGCACACGAATCTCCTTCAAAATATTTTTTGTATTCTTCATTTTTTTCAACCTCTTCTTTTACTTTTAGAATTTGTTTATCTACACCATTAATTTTAGTTACTCTAAAATAACTATCAAAAATCTTTATATCCACAAGATTCTTTTTTATTTCTTCTCTGGTACTTCCGTATATTTTATTAAAAAACTCTTCACATCTATATCTACCTGGATCACTTAAATACTGTGGAACTTGTATATTTCTATCATACTTATCGTAAAACATATCATTTATGTCTGCATTATTCACTCTTGAAAAATGATCTTTTTCTATTTTGTCATCAAATACAATATATTGACCATCCTCAAAATAAATTCTATTATCAAAATATTTAAGATTTAAATTCTTATATGAATTAATGATTTTTAAAGCCTCATCTGGTATAAAATATGGACCATATATAATGTTTGAAGCCATTAGTGTATTTGATAAAAAAACAATCTCTATAATTATAAATATTTTTATAAATTTTTTAACCATAAATTTTATTTTACATACATATTGATTTTATCTACTGGATATTCTTTTAAATTATCAATTACCTTTCTATCATCTGATTTTTTTAGTAAATTATCTCTTGCTGCGCTTATTTCTTGTTCAAGCATTCTCTTTGATGGTCCTCCAACACAACCATCTTCGCAAGCCATACCTTCTATAAATTGCTCATCTAATTTCCCAACTTTTAATAAGGATAAGGTCTTTATACACTCTTTTGCACTTTTTGAACATATGTATTTTATTTTAGTTACATCTTCTCCTCTCTCTTTCATACATTCTAAAACTGCACTTGCAACTCCGCCTGAAGTTGCGAATTTTTTTCCAAATAATGAAGCCTCTTGTGTATATTCTTCAGTATGAACTAATTCTATATCCTTACTTCTAAGCAAAGAGGCAAATTCTCCATAAGTTATAACATAATCAGCATTATCTTTAACAGTTTTATCTTGTGCTTCTGCTTTTTTTGCTACACAAGGTCCAATAAACACTGTCACACAATCTTTGTGTAAATATTTTAGCAGCCTTGAAGTTGCACACATAGGAGAAATAACATTAGATACATTTTGATTATACAATTCATTAAAATGTTTTTTAAGTATTTGTTTAAATGAATAACAACATGAAGTTGTTAATTTTTTATTATTTTTTAAGCATTCTGCCCATTCAAGAGACTCATAAGCCGCAACCATATCTGCTCCAAGCCCAACTTCAACCAAATCTTTAAATCCAATTTTTTTAAGTGCTACTTTCAAATCATTAAAATTTATATCTTCACCATATTGTCCTTCAGTTGCAGGAGCACACATTGCATATACTTCTTTACCACTTTTTATTGCTTCAATTATTTGAATCAAATATGTCTTTGTCGCTATTGCACCAAAAGGACATGCATGGACACAACTTCCACAGTATATGCATTTACTGTCATCTATAACACATAGCCCATCGTCGTCGTAATTTATAGCATTTACAGAACAGGCTTTTTTACATGGTCTTTCTAAATGAACAATCGCATTAAAAGGACACACAGCAGCACATTTGCCACATTCTTTGCACTTTCCACTATCTATATGCATACGAACTTCACCTGGTGATAGTGCACCAAATTTACATACTTTTGTACATGGTCTCCCCAAGCAAAATCTACAATTGTCAGTTACTGAATATGATGAAATTGGACACTCCATACAAGCCGCATCTATAACTTGAACAACATTCTCTTCATTTGGCTTATTCTCCTGATTTTGACCACAGGCAAGTTTTACTCTCTGCCTTAATATTTCTCTTTCTTTATATATACAGCATCTAAATTTTGCTTTTGGTCCTTTTGTCTCACCATATATTAATTTATTTATATTATCTTCATTTAACTTCTCATCCCATTTGAGACGACATATATCGGTAAGAATTTTATGTTTGTATGAAACAAATGAACTATCATTAGTAACCATGTTTTTTCTCCCTATTTATTATTTACATAATTCTTCAACTATTTCATTGATGTCTTTTCCATCAGCTTTTCCCTTAAACTCTGGCATTATAACTTTCATTATTTGACCTTTATTTTTACTTTCTACAACACTACTAAATTTTTCATTTATAATTTTTTTTATTTCTTCCTTTGATAAAAGTTTTGGAGCATAAAATTTTATATATTCTTCTCTTTTTTTATACTCATTAAGCAATTCTACTCTATCTTTTGGACAACTATCTATTTGTTCCTTACAAACTTTTAATTCTTTTAATACTACTTTATCAACCAATTCATCTGTTATATTATCTCTTGTCCCTTCATCTATAGCAACTTTCTTAACCGCCTCTATGAGAGAAGATATTGCATCTTTTTTCTCTTTATTATGTTCTTTCATTGCAGAAACCATATCTTTTCTTAAAACATCAATCTTCATAATTTATTAATACTCTCCTTTATTTTATATTATATACTTTCATAGAATTATTGTATAACACTTCCGCCAAATATTCAACAGAGATATTTTTTATTCTTGCTATTTCATTTAATATATATGGCAAATATGATGGTTCATTTCTCTCCCCCCTATAAGGAGATGGGGTAAGATATGGGCAATCTGTTTCTATCACAAGGCTTTCAATGGGAGCATACTCAACAACTTCTTTTAATTTAACTCCATTTTTAAATGTTATTACACCACCTATCCCTAAGAGTAACCCCATATCAAGAAAATATTTTGCTTCTTCTTTAGAATATGAATAGCAGTGCATAATACCTCTATTTCCATCAAGATATTCTTTTAAAATATCTTTTGTATCATTTAAAGCTTCCCTTGAGTGTATAATGACAGGTAAATTATGTTGTTTTGCAATTGTCAGTTGCAATATGAACCACATTTTTTGATTGTCTATCAATTCTTTTGTTTTTTCTTTATTATAATAATCAAGCCCTATTTCACCTACTGCAACCATATTACTATCATTTTTATTTTCAATCAAAAAATCTTTAAACTTATCAAATATTTCTTTTGCATTGTCGTTAGAAACTCTTTCATCATAAAAAGGTATTTCGTCTGGGTGAAAACCAATTGAATAAAAAAAATTAATCTTTTCATTGAACTTTTCGTTTAACACATTACAAAGTTTTTTTTCTTTTTTTGAATCTTCATAACTTGCACTTACAAGAACCACTTTATCTACATTTTCTTTTATACATCTTTCAATGACTAAATCTATATCGCTTTGATATTTTATGTCATCTAAATGTGCATGTGTGTCAAATATTTTCATATTCCTCCAATTTTTTAATCAAAATCTATCTTAGCATATAAGTTGCATATACTATTCCATAAAGTATCAACATATGACAAGGATAAAATAAATAAAATAATTTTCCTAAATCAAATATTCCTCTTGTCCCATCATAATAATGTATAAAAAAAGTACTTAATATTCCAGAACCAAAATCATTTTGAAAACTCATTATAAATGTAATTATAGCATTTCCAAGACTTCTTAGATTTCTATCAGTTGCCATACTATATATAAATGCAATATGTATAATACCCAAGTAACTATAATCTACTCTTGCAAAATATGCAGCAACACAAGTGATTACTAACATTATAACACTAACTATTTGATTTTTAAATTTCTTCATTGCATATAACATAATTATTCCCAGACAATAAGTGAAAAGAACATTTTGATTGTCAAAAGAAACAAAACAATTAGAAACCATTAAATCAAATGGAATCTCAGAAATTACTGCCAATATAAAAATTCTCACAAAATATTTGAATAGATTTTTAGTTCTTAAAAAACCTTCAACAATACAAAAAGAATATATTGGAAAAGAAATTCTTCCTATCATTCTACATATCCTATATAAAATATTCCAAATATGTGCCTCATTAAGCATTATTGCATAAGAGTGAAGAGCCACATTGTAACCATACAATTTCCCATTTCCTATAAGCATAAGCCCTATATGGTCTATGAGCATTGTTATCATCGCTACTATTTTGATTTGATTGGAAGAAAATCGTATAAAACTCTTTTTTTCATACATGTAATTAAGATACTTAAAACTCATCTATAAAAAACCTACTAATTATTTTTTTTAAAATGTTCTAAAACGTCATTTATATCTTTTCTGTCAAATAAATTCTTACTTTTTTCATTGATATAAAAACTTTCTTTTTTTATAGAAAACTTATCTAAATCATTAAATTCAATATCCTCACAATTAAACATATAAAGAATTTCTTTTGATGTGTCTGGCATAAAGCTATATATAAGTTTTGCACCAATACATATACCTACAACCAAATTATACATTACTGTTTTTAATCTATTTGCATCTTCTTCATTTTTGCAAATAACCCAAGGGGTCGTTTCATCAATATACTTATTGCATCTTCTAAAAATATCAAATGCACTATCAACTGCATCTGCTACATGTAATTTTTCAAAACTTAATTTGCACTCATTGACATAGTTCAAAATTGATTTTTTTAAATCTGAATCAACTTCATTATTTACTTCATCATTTAATTTTTCTACCTTGCCACTATGATACTTTTTAATCATTGCATGAACACGGCTTACAAGATTTCCAAGATTATTCGCAAGGTCAACATTATATTTTTCTGTAAAATATTCTAAATCTACATTTCCATCTGTCTCATAAGGCATCTCATGTAATAAATAAAATCTAACACCATCAACTCCAAATATATTTACTAACTCATCAGGATAGAGAACATTACCTAACGATTTACTCATTTTTGTCCCTGACAACAACCACGGATGTCCAAAAACTTTTTTAGGAAGAGGTAGATCAAGTGCCATTAAGAATATTGGCCAGTATATAGTATGAAACCTTACTATATCCTTCCCTATAACATGCAAATCACATGGCCAAAACTTTTTGAAATTCTCTTTTTCGTTGTCAACATCATAGCCTATTCCTGTTATATAATTCATCAAAGCATCGAGCCAAACATATATAACATGTTTTTCATCAAATGGAACTTTAATCCCCCAGGTAAAACTTGTTCTTGACACACATAAATCTTTAAGCCCAGTCAGCAAAAAATTATTCATCATTTCATTTTTTTTTGAAATTGGAAAAATAAAATCATTTGAGTTGTAATACTCTATAAGTCTATCTACATATTTTGACATCTTGAAAAAATATGCTTCTTCTTTTGCTTTATATACCTCTCTTCCACAATCTGGACATTTACCATCTACAAGTTGCGAATCAGTAAAAAAAGATTCACAAGGAGTGCAATACCAACCTTCATAGTTACCTTTGTATATATCACCCTGATTATACAATTTTTCAAATATCTTCTGGCAAGCATTTACATGGTCAGGGTCAGTAGTTCTTATAAACCTATCATATTTGATATTTAATAAATCATAAGTATCTTTTACTATTTTTGCTGTATTATCTACATATTGTTTTGGTGAAATATTTTTTTCTTTTGCTTTTTCTTCTATTTTTTGTCCATGCTCATCTGTCCCTGTCATAAAAAAAACTTCATAACCTTCTTCTTTTTTGTATCTTGCTATTGCGTCTGCTAAAACTGGATCATAAGCATTTCCTATATGTGGTTTCCCAGAAGTATATACTATTGCTGTTGTTATATAAAATTTCCCTTTATTCATATTTCCTCTTTCTATAAAAATAAAAGCCAACATATTGTTGGCTTTTGACTATTTCGCAGGATGTTCTTTTAAATATTCTGCATAAGTAGCAGCAGCTAATTCACAATTAACAAATTGATAATTCTCTTTAAATGTCATTGTTATTGCATTAACTACATCTTCTGCTTTAATTCTACCTTCAAAATTAGTAATATTTATATCTTCATAATCTTCTTCGTTTACTAAAGAAGAATCTAAAGAATAATTATCATCAACTACATATCTAACTAATCCATCAGTTTCTATTTTCTCTTTTGGATCTTTTCCACCAGGGCCCACTAATTCATACCCTTCTGAAGATTTAATCATTACATCACAGAAAAGTGCTTCTTCTGAGATAAGTCCTAAATCTTTAAATGCATAATCTAATTCTTCTCCAGATAATTCTTCAAGTTCATATATTATCTTTTTATATTGTTGAACTCCCTGTTTATTTTCTCCAGTAGGGATATATATTAATCCTAAATATACTGGTTCCTCATCATTTGAGCCTCTCTCTGGATGTACACCAAATTCAACTACTTCTGACGGACTTGCACCTAATTCTCTCCATTTTCTCTTTTTCTTTTTACCACAAGAAACTGCCATAACTACAATAAATACCATTAATATAAAATAAAATATTCTCTTTTTCATACTTTCTCCTTTTTATCAAAGTTATATTCTATCAATATTTAATAATTTTTTCAAGTATATTTATTGAACAATGTATGAATTTAAAAACTCAAAATTTATATTCTAATATCACTTCCAACATCTTATTCGCAGTTTCTAAATACTTTTCATAAAATTTATATACTTTTACTATTATAAATGATATAAAAAATTTTTTCAAATATTTTAATAAAAAAAATGGTTATATTGTTTTAATATAACCATTTTTTTATATACATATTACTTACTATTTTTCTGCTAATTTTGGCCAATAATGTTCTATAAATGGAACAAGTACAAAAGAAACTACACCTGCTGTAAATCCTCCATTATAGTAGTTGAAGAAATCATATTGTAATGGTATTAATGTAACTATAGCAAAGTGCATCATACCAGCTATTATTCCCCATATTACACCATATTTACCAGATATTGGAGCCATACCAGTTGCATAAGAGAATGCAATAAGTATTCCAACTGTACTCATACCAAGTCTACCTGCATCTGCACCTAAACCAAGTTGTGGACAGAGAACTGTAGAAACTAGAGAAATAAGAACATATCCAATTCCTATAGGTAAAACATTAAGTGGATGAGCACCAGCTGCAACCCAAGTAAATGCACACCATACTACGCCTGCTATAGGCCCACTAAATTTAGCACCAAAGCAATATTTCATAACAGTATAGAAACAAAGTATAAATATGCCATATACTGCAAAATTTATAAGAGTTGCTCCAATTCCGTATTTATCTATAAAATCAGAACCATAACCAGAATCTTTTATTAACTTTCCATAATTCTTTAGTGCATCTTTGTCTATCATCATACCTATTATAAAGCATAAAACAAATACTATCAAATAAGCGATAAGTACAAACTCAAATACTTCTACTGCTGATTGACCAGGTCCATTTGATGGAAGTGGCACATTAGTAACCTTAAATAAGAAACCAATTGTCATAAGACAAAGGAAACCTGCAGGAGGTCCTGCATTAAAAAGGTCACAACCAAAATGGAAATTAGGAGCTTTTGCACAAAGTGCTGGATAGAATAAACAGAATAATATAGCTATAACAAAAGCAATAATAAAGCCTTGTGGTTGTATAGCCAAATTACTCATATTAGCACCATTCCCATCTGCATATCCAGGCCATCTTAATACAACCTCAGACATGATAGGAGCAATTGCTGTTGCGAATATACCAAGATTCATCATTGAAGCTGGTGTTTTCTTTTTGATAGCTGCATAAACTTGCATGCCTATCATAAGTGGAAGCATATTCATAACATTCATACCCCAAGAAGAAAATCCCACTGTTAAGAAAAATGCTGCTACTGTTCCACTGTTTACTGAATTCATTCCTCCACAACATACAATATATAAAAGCATAAGTAAGCAACACATTCCCATATTAAAGAATGTCCCTGGCACGCTCACACCATACATATCTTGAGTACATTGAGATGGAGTTTTTAGAATTCTAATAAAACCAGGTATCATATCATTTAAATTACCATTCATGATACCATAAACTACAGCCATTACAAAGAACATTGCTGTAAACATTGTTAGAACTTTAAACAAAATTCTAGCATTTTTAGTTTTTTGATCCATAATTCCTCCAAAAAAATTTATTTAGAACTACAAAAATGTAGTACTATACAAATTAAATATTAAAATAACAAATAAATTAATGCAACTATAAGACCTATACAAAATAGTATCAAACTAAAAGATAAACTATTTGATATCTCTTTTACAATCTTTGAACTTCTTTTTTCTTCATTCAAAACAGCAAATGCCTCCCCTTGTTTATCGCTATTTAAAGCTTGGAATATAATATCTCTAATTACTGATACAGTTCCATCTATGACTTTATCAAGTATTCTACATATTGGCATCATAATCATTTTGAAAATGTATGTATAGAAGAAATCAACAACTTGATTTAATATTTTACAAATAAATACCAATACCCCAACTAACACTTTCATAAGCAATGGTCTATATATAGCATTCTCCAAATCAAGCCAATCTGGCCAACGATTTACATATACCCTTACTCTTCCATCTTTTACCATCAATAATGGTCTTATAATAATTAAATACACTAATGCTCCTATTATTAAAGATTTTAAAGCTCCTGTAACACAATCAACTGAAAAATACTCCAAATATGAACCGTGTATATGTTCACCGAGTGGAACCATAAAACTTTTTCCAAGCTCTGCTATTCTATCCATTAAACCATCATTTACTAATAATGTTTCTCCATCTTCAACTACTTGTTTCGTTAAAACTGATGTGAATCCAAATATTGGAGGTATAATAGCACTAAGTCCAATAGCAAATTTTGAAAGCGTCGTCATATAAGTTTTATTCATAGAATCAAATTTCTTTTGAATTTGAATATCTTTATTCTTTTCCCAGAATACACAAATATATAACTTAGTCATATATGCAAAAGTAAGTCCACCTGATATCGTAAATATCCACTCAACTATACTATATATGTCATATTGTAAAAATCCATGTACTCCTTCATGATGAAGCTCATGTAAATAATGAAGTATTGCATCATGTATCAATGTCTTTGATACATATCCACTCCAAAATGGCACACCTGCTATTCCTATATATCCCATAAGAAATGCTATATTTAAAAACCACTTTCCTCTTCCAAAACCTCTTATATCATTTAAATTCAATTTATGTAGATTCATATACACCACGCCTGCACACATAAACAATATAAGCTTAAATACTGAATGGTTAACCATATGAAGCAAAGCTCCACGAGCAGCAAAATCAATATGCCCTGGCATTATAGCTTGCATACCACAAGCGACTAATATAAAACCAATTTGTGACATTGAAGAACAAGCAAGTGTTCTCTTTAAATCAACAGAAAATAATGCCAAAAATGCACCGAGAAACATTGTAATAGTTCCTATCGCAAGTATAAAATTGCCCCATACACTATTTCCAAAAAATATCTGTGATGTAATTATCAATATTCCAAATACACCAGACTTTGTAAGTATACCAGAAAGAAGAGCTGAAGCAGGTGCTGGTGCAACAGGGTGAGCTTTTGGAAGCCATATGTGAACTGGGAACATACCAGACTTTGCTCCAAATCCAAATAACATACATAATGCACTTGCCCATATATATCTTACATTTTTTGCATTTTGTCCATTGTTAGTCCATTGCAAAACTTTATCATGTATCTCACTTATTCTTAAAGTACCTATAGCATGGTAAAGCAAAAACAATCCCATAAGCATTACCATACCACCAAGAACACCTATGGCAAGATATGTATCTCCTGCTCTCATCGCTTGAGGTTTTTCATCATGTATAACCATCATATATGATGCTGTTGACATTATCTCAAAGAATATAAATGTGGTAAACAAATCACCAGACAAAAATACTCCCATTGTCCCTGCAAATGTCAAAAGCAAAAAGAAATAATATCTATTTCTATTTCTATAATGGTGGAAATACTCATGTGAGAAAATTGATGTCATGGTCCACATAAATGCACATATAATTCCATATATTACCCTAAAACCATCCAACTGAAGATGAAGTGTCATGCCACAAATATTCGGTACAAAACATTCAAATGTCTTCCCACTATAAATATTTGGAAAATTT
Source organism: uncultured Lachnospiraceae bacterium (assembly GCA_946406305.1). Lineage (GTDB taxonomy): Bacteria > Bacillota > Clostridia > Lachnospirales > Lachnospiraceae > UBA3633. Next base: position 4,697 of record CAMJKC010000008.1, on the reverse strand, counting down.
AAAATCAAAACAACTAAATCTATAGCACATACTGCCATAACAAAATAGTCTCTCAAATTTTTATTTCCTCTTCCTATTAAGTATGAAATAAAACTTGAGAGCAAAGGAAATAACACTAAAAATAAAAGTACATAATTATTCACAAAAACCTCCTACATCATCGCACCAGATGATATTTCTTTTATAAAATCCACTAAACTACCAGAATAAAGTCCAAAGAAAATTATCATTATAGTTAAAATTATAAAAGTTATTAACATATATAAATTTGGATCTCTCGCATCTTTAATTAAACTTTTATCAAATTTTTCTCCTGGAAAATACCCTCCAATTACTATAGGGAGTAAATAAACTGCAGTACAAATTGCGGATATCACAATCGCTATGAGCCCTATATTTGATAAAAAAATATTTGAATTTATTGCTGCTTCAGCAATAGCAAATTTACTTATAAAGCCACAAGTGATTGGTATTCCAATCATGCCAAGTGAAGAAACTGTAAAACAAAAAAATGATATTGGCATTTTATAAGCTAACCCTTTTAAATCATTTACATATTCTTTTTTTGCATATATTATTATAGCTCCTGCAATAAAAAATAAATTAATTTTCATAATTGCATGAAAAAGCATATGTAACAAACTACTATATAAGCCATCACTATTCATAAGTGTTATAGCAAATAACATATATGATAAGTTACTTGCAGTAGAATATGCAAGCCTCTTTTTTAGATTTTTTTCTTTTATTGCCATTATTGAAGCAAAAATAATTGTAAATATTGCCAGTCCCATTGTTATTTTTTGAACTAAAGTTCCATTCAAAAATTCAATCCCAAAAGAATAAAAAACTACTCTCATAATTGCAAACACACCAGCCTTAACAACTGCAACTGCATGAAGTAAAGCACTTACAGGAGTAGGTGCAACACCACATATTGGCAACCAAAAAGTAAAAGGAAATAAAGCAGCTTTAACCCCAAAACCTAAAAAGCATAATAGGTATCCAATATATAATAATTCTTTTCCACCAAGAATTGAGTTTGACAACATTCCACCATATCTAAAATTTACTGTCCCTGTATACATTGATAATATAATTATTCCCATTAGTGCAATTGAGGCACCTAATATAGAAACCGTTAAATATACACGACCTGCATATAGAGATTTTTTGTCTTCAAGATTATGCATAATAAGTGGCAATGTCATAAAAGTCAAAAGTTCATAGAAGAAATACATTGAAATTAAATTATCACTCAATGCAAAGCCTACTGCTATTCCATAATTCATTATATAATATTTAAAAAATGAATCTTTTTTTTCTAAATGCTCCATATATTCAAAAGAATAAAAAGTAGCTATAGGCCATAGTGTGGCAATTAACATTAAAAACACTTTAGATAAACTATCATTATAAAAACTTATAGAAAATTTACCTAAAAAATTAAGCACTGTAAAACTGTATTCATTTCCACCAAAAACCAAATAGTATATTATAATGCTATTTAAAACTGTTACTAATAGAGAATAAATTTCTCTATTTCTTTTATTAAATTTAAAAACAGGTAATAGTAATCCAGTTAAAATTGGAAACAATACTGTAAACAAAATAATCATTACATCTCCTACATGATGCTTGTTGCAATTTTACTAAAAAATTCAATTAATGGAGTTGCATAAGTTCCAAGAATTACACAAGCTGCAGCAAGTAAAATCATAGGTAATATCATATATAAATTTGGATCTTGTTTTTTAACTGTTTTATAATCAAAATCAGCACCAGGTAAAAATGCTTTTATAGAAATTGTAAATAAGTATCCTGCAGTAAGAAGAGCACTGACAAGTAAAACTATTGGTCCAACATATGACAAAATAGATACACCACTATTTAATGCTCCTTGAGCTAAATACCATTTACTTACAAAGCCAGTCATAGGTGGTATTCCTACAAGAGCAAGACCGCCTATTGTAAAGCACCACATAGTTATTGGCATATTCTTTCCTATTCCCTTCAACTCATCAACTTGTGTCTTGTGTGTTTTGTAAATAATACTACCTGCAGTCATAAATAATAAATTTTTTGTAATAGAGTGAAATACAACTTGTAACAAAGCACCAACAAAACCAATTGGATGCATAGTTGATATTCCAAATAAAACATAAGAAACTTGTGATACAGAGCTATAAGCTAATCTTTTCTTTAATACATTTTCATCAAAAGCTAACATTGAACCCATAAATACTGTTATTAAAGTCAATATCATAAAAGCATATTGAACCCAAGTTCCTCTTATAAAATCAACACCTACTTGATAATAAATAACTCTAATTATAGCAAGCACACCAGCTTTTGTGATGACACCAGACAAAACTGCAGATGCAGGTGCTGGTGCAACAGGGTGAGCAGATGGTAACCAACCGTGCAAAGGAAACATACCAGCTTTAGCACTGAAACCAAGTATTGTCAAAAAGAATATTGTTTTAAGTAATCCCTCATTATTAGCAACCTTTGATGCTATAAGAGTTCCACCTTTTACAAACTCTATATTCCCATAATAATTCATAAAGAAAAATCCAAGAAGTGCAAGTGAAGCACCAAATATTGAATAGAATAAATATTTTAAACCTCCACTTATGGCTTCTTTTGTTCTTGTATGAAGAGCAAGTGGTAAAGACAATAATGTCATAAATTCATAGAACAAATACAATGTCATAAAGTTAGCTGCCATTCCTAATCCTAATAAAACAGCTTCTGTAAGTAAATAAAATAAATAAAAACTCTCATTATTTTCTTCATGCTTCATATATTCAAAAGAATAAATACCAGCTAAAGTCCACATAACAGAAACTAAGATATTAAAAAGATAAGTCATTTCATCTACTTTTAACTTTATAGGAAGTGTACTTGTCAAATTAAAAACCACTAATGTTCCACCATGTAGTAATGCATTAATAGTTAAAACTAAAGTGGCAATTAAAACCACACATACATATACTTGTCTAAAACTCCTATTTGAAAATAACTTTTTTATTAATAGCGTAAATAATCCTGCAACTGCTGGAAACAAAATTGGCACTAGTAATATAAAATCATTCATAAAATAAAACCTCCAATATATTATTGAAATAGCCTAAGGCCTTCTAATATTATTTCTATAAATTTATATGAAAATATACCTAAAATAAAATTACATACTATAAAAACTGTATTTGAAATAATAAAACCAAAATCTTTCTTATCTGGGATAAATACAACTTTTTCTGTATTTTTATCTTTTTTAAATAATACCATCATTGCTGGCACATAGTATATAGCATTTAAAACTGTACTTATGACTAAAGCAATAAGTGCCAAAATGTTTTTATAATCAACACTTAAAGCAGCAACAGCCAAATTGTATTTAACTGCAAAACCACCAAATAGTGGAATTCCTATCATAGAAAAAGCACCAACAGCGAATGCTATTCCAGCATACATATTTTTTCTTGCAGCACCTTTTAAATCTTTAAACTTTCTACTACCATTTGCTTCATCCATAAAAGCACCTGCAGTATTAAATAACATAGGCTTTGTAAATGCATGAACTAATATTTGAAAACAAGCTGCAGCCATTCCAAATTCTGTTCCAAGACCTATTCCCATAAAAATATATCCTACTTGAGCAACAGATGAATAAGCTATCATTCGTTTTAAATCTCTCTCATTTACTGCCTTGATAGAACCAATTGTCATAGCAAGAATTCCAAATATAAATAGTATATTTAAAACTCGCGAATTATTTATAACTGATAATCCAAATACTCTATAAACTAATTTTATAAATAAAATAATATATCCCTTTAACACTAAACCTGAAAGCACTGCACTTGATGCAGATGTAGACTGTCCATGAGCATCAGGTAACCAAGAATGAAATGGATATAAAGCTGCTTTTATTCCAAGACCTATGGCAAATAAACAAATAATCATTTCAAGCGGAAATTGATATTTACCTGTTGAAACAAGAATATTTACACTTTCTTTTATATTTGACATTAGCAAATGTCCAGTTATATCATATCGCCTGATTATACCTATCATGAAGGAACCAGGGCGAAATAAAATCATAGTCAGAGATCTTGTGGTAGCTACCAAAGTCTCTTTACTATGTTTTAACATAACGATTGAGCATGAAGTAAGTGTGTTAATTTCTACAAATACATATGCTGTAAACAAGTCATTTGTGTATATAAGTGCAAGGAGTGAAGCATAAAGTAAATTCATCATTAAAAAGTAGAAATTTTGTTTTTCTTCTTTCACATCATGAAAAATATGTTTCATTCCACCTTCAAGCGAAAATAACATAACAATAGAAAATGCTGTAGCCATCAATGTTTCTAATGCCCCAAACCTAATCTCATTTCCAAAAGGAGCTGGGAAATGTCCCATCATATATACATAACTTGCTTTTGTCGTCATACAAAAGCTTAAAGTTAAAAATGATAATACGCCACATACAATTAAATTTCCAATACATAAAAACTTTGCAAGCTTTGGTTTTGCTGCTGCACACAATATACCAGTAAACATTGAAAGTATAATTGTAAAGAATGGGAAGTTTTGAACAAAATTTGTAATATGATTCGTAACCATTATTCTTTAGCCTCCTCTTCTTTATTCATAATAGCAATAATTTTATGCAAATCAAGAGTATT
>CAMJKC010000007.1 GCA_946406305.1 uncultured Lachnospiraceae bacterium | reverse complement strand
ATGTTATGTCTTTTGCATATCCTATTTTTTGTTTTATATTACTAATAATGTCTTTTAGTATATTTTTATTAGGATTTTCATCTGCAAGTCTAAATAACTCTTCGCTTATAGCAGACTCTTCTGATGCCATTTTCAATATCTCATCATCATAATAGTTTATGCCCAGTTTTTCTGCAAGAATTTTTGCACTAGTCCTTCCACCTGAACCATATTCACGACCTACAGTTATGATAATTTGTCTTTTAAATTTATAATTTCCCATATACACTCCGATTATTATTATATCACAAATTTAATTTTTTTTAAAGGACAAATATAAATTTGTATATCTTTTACTATTTGTCACTTCTTTTTTTAGCCATAGAGGCTTTTCAAAATTATTTGCGTCTTTTTTATTCTTAAACTCAACTTCTGCGAGTATCAAATCCCTATCTTTAAAAACATCTACCAAAATAGTATTTCTCTTGTAAGGTATATAGTATCTTTTCTTTACTATATAATTACTTATTACCAATTTTTTTAGATTGTCATAATCTCTCTTTTTTATCTCATATTCAAACTCATATCGCATAAAACTCAAATCTATATCTTTTTTTATTGTTATAAAATATTTATCATTTGCTTTTCTTATTCTTACTGTTGGTTCTTTTGAAATATATCCTTGCTCTATTTTTTTATATTTGAATTTTGATAAATCATAAGGCACATCATTTTTTTTCACAACCCACTTTCTCTCTATCTCTATGTTTCTCATTACTCTTCTTCCCAATTTGTATATACAGCTTTTACATCATCATCACTATCAAGTAAGTCAAGTAATTTTCTCAAAGAAGCTACTGATTCTTCATCTTTAACTGAAACATAATTATCTGGTATAAGTGTAGTATCTGCCTCTATAAATTTAATTCCCTCTTTCTCCAAATTTTCTCTAACTTTACTAAAGTCATTCGGGTCTGTAAGTATTTCATACACGTCGTTTTCTTCATTAAAATCTTCTGCACCAGAATCAAGTGCCATCATCATAAGAGTATCTACATCTTTATCGCAGTCCTCTTTATCAACTATCAGCTGCCCTCGTTTTTTAAACATATAAGACACAGAGCCTACTGCTCCAAGATTACCTTTCCCTTTTGTAAATGCTGAACGGACATTTCCTCCTGTCCTATTTTTGTTATCTGTCAAAGTTTCCACAATTATAGCAACACCATTTGGTCCAAACCCTTCATAAGTCAACTCTTCAAAATTCACTGCATCGACATTACCTGCAGCCTTTTTTATGCCTTTTTCAATAGTATCATTTGGCATATTATTAGCTTTTGCCTTTGCTATAACATCTCTAAGTTTTGAATTGTTATTAGGATCAGCTCCACCCTGTTTTACTGCTATCGCTATTTCGTGTCCTATGACTGTAAAAATTTTACCTCTCGCTGCATCATTTTTTTCTTTTTTGTGTTTAATATTAGCAAACTTACTATGACCTGACATATACACCTCACTTATTTAACATTTTTAAAAACATCATTATCGCATACATCACTATTGATACGAATACTATACTAAAAAACATAGCAAATATCAAATTACTATTTGAAGTAAAGACACCCACAAATAAAAATATCAAAAGGCTTAAAATGATAATTAATGAGAAAATTGCTACTACCCTCTTTAAAAAATTATTTTTTTTATTTATATTTATGGCTTCTTTTTCTATATCATAATCTTTCATTATTTTTTTATACCTGCTCTCTTTCTAAGTGTTGAATCTAATATTCTCTTTCTTATTCTAAGGCTCTTTGGTGTGACTTCAAGCAATTCGTCGGTATCTATAAATTCAAGACATTGTTCAAGACTCATAACTTTTTTAGGAACTAATTTTAGTGCTTCATCAGAACCACTTGCTCTCGTGTTTGTAAGTTTTTTTGTCTTGCAGACATTAACTTCTATATCTTCAGTTTTAGGACTTTGCCCTACAACCATTCCACTATATACCTTTTCTCCTGGTCCAATGAAAAGTATTCCTCTCTCCTGTGCATTAAAAAGTCCATATGTAATAGAAACTCCAGATTCAAAAGCTATAATAGAACCTGTCTGTCTATATTGAAAATCTCCAAGAAATTTACCATATCCGTTGTATATAGTGTTTATAATTCCAGTTCCTTTTGTATCAGTTAAAAACTCTCCCCTATATCCTATAAGACCTCTTGATGGAATGCTAAACTCAAGTCTCACAAACTCTCCTTGACCTTTGCTCATCCCATTTAATACTCCCTTTCTCTGAGTGAGTTTTTGTATTACTGCACCAGAATAAATTTCTGGGACATCAACATAAGCTATCTCCATAGGCTCTGTCTTGTTACCGTTTTCATCTTTTTTATATATAACTTCAGCCTTTGATACAGCAAATTCATAGCCTTCTCTTCTCATGGTCTCTATCAAGATAGACAAATGAAGTTCTCCCCTTCCACTCACCTTAAAACTATTTGGCTCATCGGTATCTTCTACTCTTAAAGATACATCAGTATTTAACTCTTTATAGAGTCTGTCCCTTATATGTCTTGAGGTTAAAAATTTTCCTTCTGTCCCTGCAAGTGGTGAGTCATTGACCATAAAATACATAGATATAGTAGGCTCTGATATTTTTTGAAACTCAATAGCCGTATCATCCGATACATCAGTTATAGTGTCTCCTATTTTCAAATCTGCTATACCAGAGACTGCAACTATTGAACCAAATGTTGCATTTTTTATTTCAACTTTATTCAATCCATCAAATTCATATAATTTTTGTATATGGACTTTTTCATTTACACTTTTGTCATGGTGGTTTACCACTAAATACTCTTTTCCAACTTCTATTTTACCCTGCTCTATTTTACCTATTCCTATCCGTCCTACAAACTCATTATAATCTATGGTAGATACAAGCATCTTAAATGGTGCTTCTTCATCTCCCACAGGAGGTTTGAAGTATGAAAGAATTGTATCAAATAGAGGTTTCATATCTTTACTATCATCTTCTAAATTTAATTTTGCTATCCCAAGTTTTGCAGACATAAATATAAATGGACAATCAAGTTGTTCATCACTTGCATTTAAGTCCATAAATAGCTCCAAAACTTCTTCTATTACTTCTTTTGGTCTTGCTTCTGCTCTATCAATTTTATTTATGCAAACAAGTATTGGTAAATTTAACTCAAGGGCCTTTGACAATACAAACCTCGTTTGTGGCATAGTCCCCTCAAAAGCATCAACTACAAGTATGGCACCATTCACAAGTTTTAATATTCTCTCTACTTCGCCTGAAAAATCTGCATGTCCAGGAGTATCTACTATATTTACTTTTACTCCATTATAAGTTAATGCTGTATTTTTTGAAAGTATAGTTATGCCTCTCTCTTTCTCAAGTTCATTTGAATCCATAACTCTTGTTGCAACCTCTTGATTGCTTCTAAAAGTTCCTGCATATTTTAGCATAGCATCAACTAAAGTCGTTTTTCCATGGTCTACATGTGCTATTATTGCAATATTTCTTATATCTTTTCTCTCGCTTAACATATTACCTCTTAATTTATAAATTTTATTTTATTTTCATTTACAATATAATTCTTTTTATCTATGACTTCACTTTTTAAATTATATGTGTCAAACATTTTTTCCATATCAGAAAAATATTTTTCATCAATTAGTATTTCTAAATATACATCCTCTCTAAAACTTTTATCTATTATAAATCCTTTTTCATCAGATAAAAATTTAACTAACAAATCATAATTTTTATAATTGACACTGACTTGAATTTTAAAGCCCATTTTTATATTTATTAAATTTATACTATTTATTGATTTTTCTGAAGATTCACTATATGCCTTATATAACCCAGCCGCTCCAAGCAATACTCCTCCAAAATACCTTGTGGTTATTGCAATGCAGTTTGTTATATTTTTATTTTGAAGTGACATAAGTATTGGTATCCCAGCTGTGCCACTTGGTTCACCATCATCAGATTGCTTCTTTTTGTCTCCATTAACTCCCAGTACATAGGCAAAACAATTATGTCTCGCATCAAAATACTTCTTTTTAATAATGTTTAATTTATCTTTAACTTCATCTTCATTTTCAACATAAAACAAATTTGTTATAAACCTTGATTTGTTGACTACTATTTCTGTCTCTATGTTTTTATCTATCACATTCATATTACCTACTATCTATATCCATTTGTAATTTATCTAAAAATAAAACATAACAAGTATTTTCAATATTTATAAAATAATCTTTTTCTAATTCATCTATATTAAAACTTTTTTTACCACTGTTTCCTCTTTCAAAAAATATCTTAAGAGCCCTAAAAGGCACATAGGCAACTTTATTTTTTGCTGTAAACTGTATGAGCAAGAAACTAACTCCACCTTGTTCTTCAAACTCACTCATAAAATTGTATTGGTGCTTATGTATATTAGACAATGGAAAAATATTTGTTTTACATTCTTTAGCATCAAAACACACTGGTATTTCTTGGACAATCCCTATATAGTCAACTGTAGATTTCTTTTCAAAATATGCAAGTGTGATATGCATACTTTCTTTATCAAGTCTTACAGGCGTTATGGGGGTAGGTATCTTTTGTATAAGTGCTAATTTTTTATCCCTATACAAAGAAAGAGTGTCATTTATCATTTTTTCAAAATCACTACCTCTAAGACCGTGCTTTTTCACCTATGCTATTCTCCCATTCTTTTACTATGGTATCCTTATCTTGAAAATAATCTATCTTCATAGCTTTTTTTACTTTGTCACAAGTTTTGTTTGTTTTTTCTATTGCTCTATCTGTCCCAGATTTTATTATATCATAAATGTCATTTATTTTTTTCTCCCACTTCACTCTGCTCTCTCTATAGACAGATATTTTTTCTTCCAATATATTAAGTAAAAACTTTTTACATTTTACATCCCCAAGTCCGCCTCTCTGATAGTGCTCTTTCATCTCGTCAAGATTTTTATAATCATTTAAGTATTCATTGAAATGATTATCATTACAAAATACATCCAAATAAGTAAATACTACATTCCCCTCAATTTTTCCTTTGTCAGTAATATTTATATGGTCTTTGTCAGTATACATAGACATAACTTTCGTCTTTAAACTTTCAGCACTCTCTGATATATATATACAATTATTCAAACTTTTTGACATTTTTGCTTGTCCATCTATTCCTACAAGCCTATGTGCTTTTACATCTTTTGGATATATGCCTTCTGGCATAACTAAGGTCTCACCATATATATTGTTAAATTTTTGAACTATCTCTCTTGTTTGCTCTATCATAGGTTTTTGGTCAACACCCACAGGAACTACATTCGCATCAAAAGCAGTTATATCTGCTGCTTGTGATATAGGATATGTATAAAAGCCTACAGGAAGCCCTTCGTCAAATTTCTTTTGTGCTATCTCTGTTTTAACTGTCGGATTTCTTTCAAGCCTTGCTGTCGTAACGAGATTCAAATAATAAAATGTAAGCTCACAAAGTGCAGGCAAGGCACTCTGCACACAAAATGTAACTTTTTCTGGGTCAAGCCCTATTGATAAATAATCTATCAAGACTTGAATAATATTATTTCTAATAAATGACGGATTTTTAAAATTATCTGTAAGTGCTTGTCCATCTGCAAGCATTATAAAAATTTCATCATAACTTTTATCATCTTGTAACAACAATCTGTTTTGCAAAGACCCTACAAGATGCCCTAAATGCAATCTTCCAGTAGGTCTATCTCCTGTCAATACTATCTTACCCATCTAACTCCCTCACTAAAAAGCATTTTTTATAATAGTTATTTCTTTACTGTCATAACTAACTACATCAAATCTAATTTTACTATCAAAACTAATTTTATTTTTATACAAAAAAAACTCTGCTGCCTTTTTCATATGTAACTGTTTTTTTCTATTTACTGCTTCATATCCATAACCATAACCTTTATCACTTCTATACTTTACTTCTATAAACACCAGATAACCATCTTCTTTTGCTACAATGTCTATTTCGCCATATCTTGTATAAAAGTTCACTGCAATAATATCATAATTATTTGCTATTAGAAACTCTTTTGCTCTCTCTTCGTATTTTGTTCCTATTTTTCTTTTGTTCATATATTCTTTATAAAACTTTTTCTATGTATATCAACTGCACCATATTTTTTAATCATCTCTATATGTTCTTTAGTCCCATATCCTTTGTTACTCTTAAAATTATACTCAGGATATTTTTTATCAAGTTCATACATCTTATTATCTCTGTAAACTTTTGCGAGTATGCTCGCTGCCGCTATAGAAAAAGATAAACTGTCACCTTTTATTATTGGCACTTGCAAAATATCAATATTTTTTATTTTTAATGCATCAACTAACAAACAACTAATATGGTCATTATATTTTTCATAATACATAGCATCACATTTTTCATATGCCTTCTTCATTGCTAAATGTGTAGCTTCTAATATATTTATATTATCTATCGTCTTTTCATCTACTTCTGCCACTCCATATGCATAAGCATTTTCTATTATTATATCATATAACTCATATCTTCTTTTCTCACTCACTTTTTTTGAGTCATTCAAATAGTATATATCTTCTTTATAATTTATTACTACACAAGCTGCTACAACAGGTCCTGCAAGAGGTCCTCTTCCAGCCTCATCTATACCTGCGATAATATACCCCTCATATTTATTTTCATAGTCCCTTAGTTTTTCTAACCTTTCAGTCTCTTTTTTAATAAAACTTTCACTATACTTTTTCATATAAAGTTATTTTACCTATGCTACCACTTCTAAAATCGTTTAATATCATATTTGAAACTCTATTATAATCAATTTCATTTTTTGATTTTATACAACCTTTTTTTATGGCAATTTTTTCTATAATGCAAATGCTTTCACAATCTACATCATCAATACCATATTTATTTTTTAGTAATTCGCCATACTCACTTTTTAAATACTCTACTAAACCTATCACTAACTCTTCTTTATCTAAAATGTCATCATTTATACTTCCTATAAGGGCTAAATTTTTACCTACATTTTCATCTTCAAATTTTGCTTCTGTTATTCCTGGTGTGTCAAGCAAAAGTAAATTATTTGATATTTTAATCCATTGTAAATTTCTCGTAACCCCTGGTCTATTTTCAACTTTCGCAATTTTCTTTTTAACATACGAATTTATAAATGTTGACTTCCCTACATTTGGCATCCCCACTACCATAGCTTTTATAATTTTTTTGTTTATGCCTTTTTGTTGACTTCTTTTTATTATATCATCACACATAGTTAATACTTTTTTCTCAACTATTTTTGATATATTATTTTTTTTACTGTCCAATGCAAGGACTTCATAACCTTCTTTTTTATAATGCTCTATGTAATATTGATTCTTTTTATCATCGGACAAATCTGATTTATTTAAGATTATCAATTTCTTTTTTGTATGCCCTTTTAAATATACACATTTAGTAGATATTGGTGCTCTCGCATCTAAAATCTCTATTACAACATCTACTGCTTTTAGATTATTTAAAATCTCTTTTTTACTTTTTGCTATATGTCCTGGAAACCATTGTATATTCATCTTTCACCAAACTTATTCCATACTTTTCCAATAATTCTATGCTTCGGTATATTTCCAAAATCTTTATACCTTGAGTCTTTTGAACTATCTAAATTATCTCCTAATACATAGTATTCATCATTTTCAACATATAAATCTTGTTCAAAATTTGAAGACAAAAAGACTTGCATAAAATCTTCTTCTATTTTTGAACCATTTACATAAATATTTCCACTTGATATTTTTATGTGGTCTCCTGGCAAACCTATTATCCTTTTTATATTTTCTTGGTCTTCCACATAAAAAGCGATAATATCATATCTATTGAGTTTTAACATATTTTTATAAAGTCTATTTATAAATACAACTTCTCTGTCTTTTATAGTTGGGTTCATACTAAAACCTTGCATAACTACCCTCGTCAAAAAAGTCCAAGACAAAAAAGAAGCCAAAACAATAATTAAACAAGCATCTACTAAAAGACCACAAACTTTTCTGGTAAATTCCTTATCTGGCATTATTTCAAAACTTCTTTAACTTTTGCTGCTTTACCTATTCTATCTCTCAAGAAATTGAGTTTTGCTCTTCTTACTTTACCTTTTCTAACTACTTCTACTTTTGATACAAGAGGGCTATTGAGTGGAAATGTTTTTTCTACTCCTATTCCATTTGAATTTTTTCTAACAGTAAAAGTCTCTCTGCTTCCACCGCCTTGTCTCTTTAATACGACACCCTCAAAAATTTGAATTCTCTCTTTGTCGCCTTCTTTTATCAAATTGTGTACTTTTACACTATCACCTACATTAAAATCAAATTTGTCTTTTTTTAATTGTGAATTTTCTACCTCTCTTATAATACTATTCATATATTCCTCCATTTGTTTTTATATATTTTTCATATAAATCAGGTCTATTTTCTTTTGTTATTTTTTTGCTTTCTGTAAGTCTCCACTCAGCTATTTTTTTATGGTCACCAGATAACAATACTTCTGGCACTTTCAAATTTTCATAAATAGACGGTCTTGTATATTGTGGATACTCAAGCAAATTGTCGGTAAAACTTTCTTCATTTGCTGAGTTTTCATTTGACAATACTCCTTTTACAAATCTCACTACCACATCTATTAATATCATAGAAGGTAATTCTCCACCTGTCAGTATATAATCGCCTATTGACACTTCTTCAGCACTTGTAAGTTTTATGGCTCTCTCATCTATCCCTTCATAATGTCCACACAAAACAGTGATTGAATCATTATTCGCAAACTCCCTTGCCATATTAGAATTTAACAATTTACCTCTTGGTGACATATATATCATTTTTGTATTGCCATTTTTTATAATATCTTTATAGCATCTATATATTGGGTCTGCAGATATTAACATTCCATCACCACCGCCATAGACATAATCATCAACTCTTTTATTTTTGTCTATTGAATAATCTCTAATATTGTATAAATTAAATTTCAAAATATCATTTTTGACAGCTCGACCTATTATGCTCGTATTTAAAAATTCTTTATACAATGTTGGAAACAAAGTCATTATATTAAATACCATTTATAACATACCTTCAATCAGTTCTACAATTATTTTTTTCTCAGTTATATTTATACTTTTAATAAAAACTTTTACCATCGGTATAAATATATCTTTTTTATCTCTTCTTACAACCAATATATCGTCCTTATTGTTTATATCTACATCTACTACTTTCCCTATGTGTATCATATTAGTATCATAGACATCACATAAAATCAAATCTGGTATATAGTATTCATCATTCTTTAGTGGCAGTGCTTCTTCTCTATTTATATATATTTCTCTTCCAATATATTTTTTCGCATCCTCAACACTATCTACACCTCTTATTTTAAACACTACGGCATTATTCAAAAACTTTATATCACTAATCTCTTTTTGATAATCTATGTTATTTTTTTCCAATAACTCATATTCAGATTCAGCTATAACATATATTTTCTTCAATAAACTAAACCTATCATTATCAAAAGTCGTCGATATACATTTTAAATCACCGTTTATACCATGCAACGATACTATTTTTGCTATTCTAAAATAATTTATCATTTAATATCTACTATGACTTTCACATCTTTTATGGTAGCTATAGCTCCCATTATATTCCTTATGCTATTTGCTATCTTTCCACCGTGACCTATGATTCTACCATAATCTTCTTTTGCCACACTGACTACATATCTTACCAATTTGTCATTTACTTCTTCATTTATTACCACACTATTTTTGTCACGAACTAAGCTTTTTACTATGTGTTCCAATATTTCTTTCATATCTGCTCCTATTTTGTAATCCCAGTAATCTTAAATAATTTGGCAACTACAGTAGTAGGCTTTGCTGCATTCTTCAACCATTTTTTGCAAGCTTCTTCGTCAAGCTTAATTTCTGATGGCTCTTTATATGGATTATAATATCCTACTTCTTCAATAAATCTTCCATCTCTTGGTGACCTTGAATCTGCTACAACAACTCTGTAAAAAGCTCTGTGAGTTCTACCCAACTTTCTTAATCGTATTTTTACTGCCATTATAAATCCTCCATTTTCGTTATTTTTAAAATTTTTTGGGACAAATTTTTGATTTTCTTATCACTTGCAATCTTATATATCTCAGATGACAACTGTTCAATGTTTTTTATCTTTTTATAAAATCCTAATTTTTCTTCATAACTTTTGATTTTATTATTTGCTCTTTTAAAAACTTCATGAACTGCTTGCCTTGTCATATTCAATTCTTCACCTATTTCATTAAATGACAAGTCGTCAATCACATGATATTCATATACGACCTTTTGCTTGTCATCTAATATTTTTCCATAGATGTCATATAAAATTGATTGTTCAAATAAATTGTCCAACATAAGCCATAGTATAATAACATATCTTTAAAACGCTGTCAAGTTTTTTCCTTGACAGTTTAATATATGATTTTTGCATTTAAGTATGCATTCGTAATAAGGTCAATATATTTTATCATATTGTTTCCTTCGTATTCTGCTAAACTCCCATCTGCTTTAATATCGCCTTTTTCATCTGTAGCATTGCTAAGTTCTGTCACCAAGTTGTTTATAGTGTAACCTGTAAATAAATCTGACAATTTGTTTATATTTTTCTTCTCTTCTACTTTTTTTCTCTCTATCCGTGAATATTTATTGCCATTTGACAAATCGTTAAGAGTATAAATCTGTCCATCTCTACTTCCGAGCACCTTCCCATCCGATGTAAGGGTTACCACATTTTCTGATTCATCAAGCACACAACTTGTTATTCCTTGCTCTTTATCTAATGTCAATGCGACATAAAAAGAATTAAACACTACTCTTCCATTTTCCTCGTCAGTTGCATTAATTATATTTCTCTTTTCAAGTTGTTTTACACTTGCTATACCCAAACTATCTTCTCTGCTTCCTCCTATATATTTTGCATTTTCTACTGCGAGGTTTAAAGCCTTTAAAAATGGCTCATATCCTTTTTTATTTTGATAATTTTTTTCTACTTCGCTATAAAATTTATTTTTAAGAACTGCCTCTTCAAAACTAAAAATATTTATGAGACTACCATCTGTGCAAATACCATTAAACCTTGGTTCGCTCTTGTCAGAAGCAAATTTATACATCCTAACACTGCCTGTTGGAACTTGTCCATTTCTATTAAAATTGATATTACTTCCTATGTGGTCAAATTTCACTTGTGATATTCTTCCATTTTGTTCAATGACAACACCACAAATATATTCGTGAGTTACTAAATCGCCATTTTTATTATAGTCTGCATCAAAAAATGAATTTACTACATATGCTCCAAGACCCGTCCTTATACTATATCTATTTTGAGTCTCTATCTCTTTTCTTGTCACTTCATCTAATACTTCTTTATCCTTTAATGAAACTCTATCATATACATCTATGCTATTATACTCTTTATAGTTCAATGCCTTATTTACCGCTTCTTTAAAAGTATTTGAAGTATCTGTGGCGCCTGATACAGTATCAACATCATAACCATTATACTTATCAAGAACAGACTTTACTAATTTTTGTAATGCAGCTGGAACAGCTTGATAGTCAGATGAAAATTCTGTTACACTTATATCTTTTATTTTTCCATCATTTCCAACTTTTAACTTAACTTTTACATTTCCTTTTAACCCATTTGCCTCTCCATATAAATATCCATCATCAGCCACCTTAACTTCTTCTTCTACTACTCCATAATTCTTATACTGCATAGAAAAAAATAAGAATATTAAAGTCACAAGTATAATACACATTGCACCTATTATAGTTTTCTTATTCATTAAAGTCACCTCTTTAAAATTATTGACAATTTTATTATAATATGCTATTCTCTTATGGACGGGGTGTAGCTCAGTTTGGCTAGAGCACTTGGTTTGGGACCAAGGGGTCGCAAGTTCGAGTCCTGTCACCCCGACTAAAAACCTTTTATAAGGTTTTTTTTATTAAATCAAATAATAATAATTTCGCAAATTATTTATGCACTTTTTTTCATACACAAGAAATAATCGTTTCCAAATCTTATTGTATAATACTCTTTTATTCCAAGTTCGTCTGCAATTCTATTTAATATGAACTCATCTGTTGGAGTCTTCGTAAATGCCAAAGGCACCATTTCTTTTTTCTCATCATAATATTTTTTTATGTAATTTTTAATTTTTTCTTTGTCTGTGTCTGGGTTAAAATAATTTGAAGAATCTTTATATTTAGCACCTATTGATTCAAGTCCACTTATTTCATCATGATAACCATAATATGTCCATAATAATCCTTTTTGCTTTGTAGTGTCATATTTATATTTATTTACTACTATATCAATATAAGAATCATTTGTAACATTTGTATCTACCTTTCCTGTCAACATATAATATGAAATTGTTTTTGGTCCATATTTAGTACTGTGACATGGAGCATCCATTTTCACTGCTTTCTGTTTTTTCTCACTTACTCCTGTTGTCCCATCATCATATATTTCTAAACCAGCATTTTCATAATCATAAGCATAATGTTCTGGGAAATCATCAACTGTTCTATTAAGCCATTTATTGCGAAGGTTACCAAAACCATAACCGGAATGGTCATCCCAAGTAGTATCAACAAGATACCAATCACCATCAATTTTAACCATATTCCAAGCATGGCTTCCTGTACCATCTAATTTAGTTGGCCCACTAATTTTATTACATTCAATTCCACAAGCTTTACACATTGTTAAAAATGCATCTGCATAACCAGCACATACCGAAGTCCCTTTTACAAGTGCACCATATGCATTGTAACACACTGGGTCTGCTCCCGCCTTTTTAGGATCTTTTTCATGCGCTAAAGATTTCTCATAATTCTCATAGTCATATTTATTATTCTCTACTATATACTGAATTATCATCATTTCTTTTTCAAAATCAGACATTCCTTCTTTTATATATTTCTCTTTAAATTTTTTCACAACTTCATCAACTTTCTTTTTTTGTGCAGTAGTCATCATATAAGAATCAAAATCTATTCTTGTGTTTAATGCTAATAGCTCTTCCCTCTGCTCTTCTGCCAATAATTTTTTCTCTTCCTCTTCTTCAAGTAACAAAGCTTTACTCTCTTCAACATCTTTCATATAATCATGATATTCATCATTATATTCATAATATTTTTCTCCTGCTGGATTAAACACTGTATCGGCAGTCTTTACAGCCATACTTTGTATATATTCATCTTCTGTTATTTCTTTTATTAAACTTCCATCTGCTCCAAATAAATAATAACTACCATCTATTTCATTTGCACCTGTAACCATTATGCCATCTTCATTAAAATAGTGCTGCTTGCCATTTATTTTTTTCCAATCACTATACAAATAATCGTCATCTTTTTTTATATACCACTTATAAGTTCCATCTGCTTGTAATTCAAGCCCCGTTCCTCTTTTTCCTTCAGCACTCCCTATGACATTTGATGCATAACTAAAATTAGATAATAAAGTAACTACACATAAGAATAAAACTAAAAACTTTTTCATTTTTTTATACCTCTTAATATTTATTTTAATATTGTAATTTTTATTAACTCACCATTTACATCCCATTCTTTAGTCGTCTCATTTTCTTTTTCTTTACCTATATATAAGTTCTTTGACATTATATCTTTCAATAACTCACTTTGCCACTTTTCAACAATTTTTTCTATCTTTTCATTTCCATATATGTATACATCTATTTTATCCATGACATAAAAATTATTATCTTTTCTCATTGTCTGTATTTTAGATACTAATTCTCTTATTACACCTTCCTCTATAAGTTCATCTGTGAGTAAAGTGTCAAGGACCACAGTATATATTCCATCAATAGCTGTTATGTATTCACCTTTTTTCTCTGCCTCTATTAAAACATCATCCTTTGTCAGTTTAAAATTTGAATCTCCTACATTAAATTCTATATACCCATCATTTTTAAGTGACATATAAGTATCGTATCCATTAACATTTGTCAAATATTCTTTTATTTTATTCAAATCTTTTCCATACTTTGGTCCAAGAGTTTTGAGTTGTGGTTTGAATTTATAATCTATATAATTTGACAAATCATCTTCTACTATTACTTCTTTTACATTTAATTCTTGTTTTATTATATCCATAAAATATTCATTTAATTCATATGGTATTTTTATAAATATTTTGCTAAGTGGCTGTCTGTTTTTTATTTTTGCATCATTTCTTGCAGCCCTTCCAAGTTCGGCTATTTTTATTGCAGATTCCATATCATTTTCAAGTTTTAAATCTATCAAACTCTCATCATAAGTTGGATAATCACATAAATGAACTGACTCTTTAGCATCTTTATCTATAGATAAAACAAGGTTTGTATATATCTCTTCTGATATAAATGGAACAAATGGTGCAATGAGTTTTGAAAATTCAACTAATACTTTATATAAAACCATATAAGCATTTATTTTATCTTGCTCCATCCCACTTGCCCAAAATCTTTCTCTATTTCTCCTTATATACCATTTTGACAATTCATCTACAAATTCAGAAAGGCTATTCGCTGCTTCTACAATTTTAAATTCTGACACATTTTTATCTACTTCTTTTATGACAAGATTTAATTTTGATATTAACCACCTATCCATAACATTTAACTCAGAAGAAATCTTATAGTCTTTTGGATTAAAATTATCAATGTTTGCATATAAGACAAAAAATGCATATACATTTTGTAAAGTCCCTAAAAATTTATTTTGACATTCAGCAACTGCCTTATCATAAAATCTCTTTGGAAGCCATGGTGCAGAGTTAGTATAAAAAAACCATCTTACTGCATCTGCTCCAAAATTATTTAATGCCTCCATAGGGTCTATGGCATTGCCTTTACTTTTACTCATCTTTTGTCCATTTTTATCTGTTATATGACCAAGCACCAAACAATTTTTAAAAGCAGGCTTATTAAATAATAAAGTAGATTCTGCAAGTAAAGAATAAAACCACCCTCTCGTCTGGTCAACTGCTTCACATATAAAATCGGCAGGAAATTGTTTCTCAAAAACCTCTTTATTCTCAAAAGGATAATGGTGTTGTGCATAAGGCATAGCTCCACTATCAAACCAACAGTCTATAACTTCTTTAACCCTTGTCATAGGCTTGCCACATTTTTCACATTTTATATGAACATTATCTACAAATGGTCTATGTAATTCTACATCACCTTCCAAATCTATAGCTCTTTCTTTTAATTCTTTTATACTCCCTATAGCATGTCTATGTCCACATTCACACTCCCATATATTAAGTGGAGTCCCCCAATATCTATCTCTTGATATACCCCAGTCTTGCACATTTTCAATCCAGTCACCAAATCTACCTTTACCTATACTCTCTGGATACCACTTTATCATATTATTATTTTTAACTAAGTCATCTCTCACTGCAGTCATTTTTATGAACCATGACTCTCTTGCATAATATATAAGAGGAGTATTGCATCTCCAACAATGAGGATAAGAGTGCTCCACTATAGGGTCATCAAATAATAAATTTCTATTTAACAAATTTGAGAGAACTTTATTATCTGCTTCTGTAGTAGAAAGACCATAAAACTCACCTGTTTCTTTTGTCATCTTCCCTTTTGTATCTACAAATTGGACAAAAGGCATATCATATTTACTACAAACTCTATTATCGTCATCACCAAATGCTGGAGCTATATGAACAACCCCAGTACCATTATCAAGTGTTACATAGTTATCACAAGTTACATAAAAACCTTTTTTGTTTTGTTTTTTTACAAATTCACCTGTAAAATCAAAAAGTGGTTCATATTCTTTATACTCAAGTTCTTTTCCTTTGAATTCGCAAAGTATCTCATATGTCTCTTTTACATCTTTTATATCATCTGTCAGTAATTTTTTTAAAATACTATCACACAATTCCTTAGCCATATAATAAGTATTTCCATCTATGCATTTTATTTTTACATATATGTTATCTGGGTTCACACATAACCCTACATTTGATGGCAAAGTCCAAGGTGTTGTAGTCCAAGCAAGTATATATGCATCTTCATTTTTTACCTTAAACCTAACAACTGCTGTTCTCGTCTTTATATCTTTATACCCTTGAGCCACCTCATGGCTTGAAAGTGGTGTCCCACATCTTGGACAATAAGGAACAATTTTAAAACTTTTATAAAGAAGCCCTTTATCCCATATCTGTTTTAAAGCCCACCACTCAGATTCTATATAATCATTGTAATAAGTGACATATGGATTATCCATATCTGCCAAAAATGCTACCTTGTAAGAAAAATCTTCCCACATTGTTTTATATTTCCATACATTCTCTTTACACTTTTCTATAAAAGGTTCTATTCCATATTTCTCTATCTGCTCTTTTCCATCTATCCCAAGAGATTTTTCTACTTCAAGTTCAACAGGAAGCCCGTGAGTATCCCAACCTGCTTTTCTTGGAACAAAATTACCCTTCATCGCTCTATATCTTGGTATCAAGTCTTTAAAAGCTCTCGTCTCTACATGCCCTATATGTGGTTTTCCATTTGCAGTAGGAGGGCCATCAAAAAATACATAGTAGTCATTTTCACTTTTTGCATTTAAACATTTTTTTTGTATATCTTTTTCATTCCAATATTTTAATATTTCATTTTCTCTCTCTACAAAATTAAAATCAGCATTAACTTTATTAAACATATAAACCCCTTACCTATATTTTTTTATTCTTTCCATATAAATTTCCTAAATATTCAGCATTTGAAAAAGCAAGTATCCCTTCACATATAAAAGGTATAACCATGATACCTATTACAAATAAAAAACCTTTTCCAAAACTCTTTGCTGTAAAATATGACATTATGAGTTTTAGTAAAAAATACACAAACATTGAAAACATCATAACATTACTAAATGTAATCACTCTATTATCTAAAAGAATTCTATCCATCATCTCTTGAGTCATTGAACCACCATTGTTTAAAATTTCAATAGCCCCTATTCCGCCAACTATAAATCCAGATACAAAAAATAAAATCAAAGCTATTAAATACACAAAAAACACTTTCTTACTAAAAAATAATTTATATTTAATATAATCAGAATAAATAGGTATTATAGACTTAAAGCCTTTTTCATTACATTTTATAAATATGTAGTAATAACAAACTATACTAAATACCCATTTGAATATTACATAAAAACTCTCAAGACCAGCCATAAAATCTCCTTTCAAACCTTTTTTATTATACAAAAAATAATATATTTTTACAACTCAATAAAATTACATTCCCATTTCATTTTTTATATATTTTACTATATCTAAAAATTTTATTTTCCCATCAATAAACTTTCTAACTGCCACTTCATCAGCAATACAATACTTTTTCATAAATTTGCTACCTTTTTTTATAGCTTTGTATGCCAACTCAACTGCAGGAAAGGTTTTACTGTCCACTGTCCCTATACTTATTTTTTCAATATTCTTAAAGTCTAATCGCCTTGCACTTATTTCTGGTCTTTCTTTTTCATATATTGCATAAGCTATGGGTATTCTCATATCACTCGCACCAAGTTGTGCCATAACACTCCCGTCACAAAACTCTACCATAGAATGGATAATTGATTCTTTTTGAACTACCACATCAATCTGTGATGGCTTTAAATCAAATAAGAAATGAGCCTCTATAATCTCAAGCCCTTTATTTACTAAAGTAGCACTATCTATTGTAATCTTTTGTCCCATCTTCCAATTAGGATGTTTCATACAATCTGACACTTTTACATTTTTTAAATCTTTTTCTTTTTTCCCATAAAATGGACCACCAGAACAAGTTATGAGTATTTTCTTTATTCTTTTTTTATTTTCATCTTTTATACACTGCCATATAGCAGAATGCTCCGAGTCTATAGGTCTTATTTCAACTTTATTTTTTCTCGCGAGACTCATAATCTCTTTTCCTGCACATACTATAGTCTCTTTATTTGCCATAGCTATTTTTTTCTTTTGATTTATAATATTTTTTGTAATCAATATATTTAACTCTATACCTTCTACACAACCTCTTGATGACATAGCATTTACAAAAAAATCTATATTCTTGTCTTTTGAAATCTGTATAAGTCCACTATCCCCTGTCAATATTTTTGTTTTTAGTTTTGCCTTTTGAACCTTTTTTTGTAAAATTTTATATTTTTCATAATCATAAACTGAAGCATATTTAGGATTATATTTCTTAATTTGTTTATATAACAAATCTATATTCTCATTGGTAGCAAGTGCATATATATTTTTATCGCCAACATCTTCCAATACAGAAAGAGTTTGCGTCCCTATAGAACCTGTAGAGCCAAGTATAGCTATGTTTTCTCTTTTCATATAAACTCCATACATAATTAAATTTAAAACTTCTAAAAATGGGTTTAAAGAAGTAAAATTTATTATATCATTTATATATCAAATTTGCAAATTGACACATTTTTTGCTATATTTTTTATACCATGATAGAAAATAAAATTGTATCCGCTCTAATATGTGAGTGTAACCCATTTCACGAAGGGCACAAAAAAATAATAAACTATATTAAAAACTCTCTCAAATCTGACTACATAGTAGCCATAATGTCTGGTGATTTTGTCCAAAGAGGAGAACCTTCGGTTGTCGATAAATATGAGAGAGCAAATATTTTAATTGAAAATGGTGTTGATTTAGTTATAGAGATACCAGTAGAAATGGTTCTATCAAGTGCAAAATATTTTGCAACGGCTTCAATGGCAATAATCAAAAAATTGAAATTCGTTGACAATGTAGTTTTTGGATCAAACATAAATGACATAAATAAACTAAAAGAAATATCAAATAAAAATATTGACGAAAAAACTTATCACCAAAAATTAAAATTAGGTATGCCCCACAGCAAAATATTGTCTGAAATTTGCAACATAAAACTCTCACCAAATGACATACTCGGTGTAGAATATATTAAGGCAAAAAAAGATTTGAATTTAGATGTCAATATGATATGTATAAAGAGAGACGAAAATATGAAGTCTGCAACAGAAATTAGAGAGCATATGAATTTAAAAATCACCTTAAACTCCTTCTCTGACTACTTAAATCAAATACTATTTTTTAATAAAAAAAATAATATACCACTAAACTCTTATTACTCTGTAGATGAAAACCTCATGCATAGTATAGAAAAAGATTCCACAAAAAATTTGTCATTTGATAGTCGTATAGATTTACTAAATAAGAAGAATAGAACTGTCGCAAGTGTAAAAAGAGCTCTCCTTCATATACTTTTAAATATCAAAGAAAATGATGTAAAAAAAATAGAATATGGTAAGAAAATAAAATATTTGAACATATTAAACATAAAACCATCTTCAAAAAACATATTAAAATATATAAAATGCAAATACATTTTTGGATTCACAAAAAAAGAATTAAAAAAGATTTTTTCAGACAAGAAAGTTGACAAATCTACTCTTACAAACATATATGCTACAGATTTATATGAAAGCATATATAAAAAATAAACTACCTACTTATAAAAATTTATATCACTCATTTTACTAAACACATCATCTACTATAAAAGTATTATTTTGCCTACTCGCTGGATGACAAGTCCTTATTATTTTTTCATCTTCTACTATCTCACAGATTCTATTATATGCAGCTTCTCCAAAAACTACAAATTTTATGTTTTCGTTTAAACTATATATGTATCTTATGACTGAGTCCATAAATTTTTTCCATATATCAATATGGCTTGAAGAATTATTTACTCTGACTGTAAGTGTAGAATTCATCCACAAAACTCCTTGCTCTTCTAAATAGTCAAACCACTTATGAATATTTAATATTTTAATTTTAGTTTCATTACCCACTTCTTTTTTATATTTTAATATGTCATCATACTCTATCAAATTATTTCTTATAGTAGCTATATCTTCAACTTTCTTAAACTTATCAAAATACAAAGTTTTTAAAATATTTACAAGTGACACTTGTTTTATTTTTGTAGTCCAAGAATCTGCATTTGAAATTTCAAAACTTCTCCCCGTTGCAACAGGTATTATTTTACCATCGTCAATATAATATGAGCTATAAGGGTCCATACCAAGAACTATGTATTTAAAATTACTTATTCCTAATCTCATAAACTTAAATACATCTTCAACATAAGGTAAAAAGCATTCTTCAATATGATAAAAATCTACATTTGCATTCTTTTTATAAATAGGAGTTCCTATAGAATTAAAAATATTTTTTAATTCTTTTTTAATATTTTTATCTTCTAAAAATTCAATCCAAGTTTTATCTATATTGTCAAAAACAAACATTTTCACCACCAAAAATTATATTTTTTATACTATCACAAATAACATTTATTATCAACATAATGAATTATATTGATGGGCTCGCAGTGCTCGCCCCTACGGCGACTACTCAATGCGGGCTCGCAGTGCTCGCCCCTACAATCAAAACTCGCCCCTACAATCAAAACTCTCCCCTGCGGCGACTACTCAATGCGGGCTCGCGGTGCTCACCCCTACGGCGATTACTCAATGTGGGCTCGCAGTGCACCCCCTTACAACTAACTACTAAATGCGGGCTCGCAGTGCACCCCCTTACAACTAACTACTAAATGCGGGCTCGCGGTGCTTCCCCCCTACGGCGACTACTCACTGTGGGCTCGCGGTGCTCGCCCCTACAATCAAAACTCTCCCCTGCGGCGACTACTCAATGCGGGCTCGCAGTGCTCGCCCCTACAACCACACTCGCCCCTACAACCACACTCGCCACTACGGCTCACAATTTATTTTATCATTATTCACAAATAAATCATTTTTTCAACGATTTTATTTAACAACTAATTGTTATCATTCATACAATCAATAATAAATTTATTGAAATACATTTAAGGAGATTTAACATTATGAAAAAAATAATAACAAAACTTTTATTAATATCAGTTTTTATATCAGCATTTAGTTTTTCTGCATTCGCTACAAATATTGATACTTCAAAAAAACAGTTCAATAAAGAAAATGAAGTAATAGGAAAAATAACAAGTATAAATAGTAATTCAATAACTATAACTTTAGCTGAAAGAAAAGAACCTGATTTTTTAAAAAATGCAAATGGCAATAGACCTGAGAAACCTGAGTTTAATGGTCAAAAACCTTTTAATGATACTCAAAAGCCAGTTAAGATAGCAACTCCAAATGAGGCTATGAGAAATATGAACCCTGAAGATATGTTCACATTAACTTCTACTTCAAAAACATACAACACAACTTCTGCCAAATTTATGAGTGAAAAAAATATGGGACAAAATGGAAAATATACAGACTTTAAAGTAGGTGATTATGTTATGATAGAAGTTGAAAATAGCACATCAACTAAAGCAATAACTGTTAGAAGTGCAATTGGTGGATTCGGTAGAGGAATGAGAAAAAATGATAATCAAAATGATTTAAAACCTCAATTAAATTGAGATTAACCATAGATTGTTCACCTCCAAATAAAAATAAAAACACTCATTGT